>CAIVVS010000050.1 GCA_903909415.1 uncultured Pseudomonadota bacterium
GCTGGCCGACGCCCTGCTCGCGCGATTCCCGGATGCGGAGCACGGCGGCTTCTACTTCACCAGCGATGACCACGAACGCCTGATCCAGCGGCCCAAACCCGGCCACGACAACGCCACGCCCTCGGGCAACGGCGTGGCCGCACTGGCGCTGAACCGGCTGGCCATCCTGACAGGGGAGCAGCGCTACGCGGCGGCGGCGGCGGGGACGGTGGCAGCCTTCTTCCCGGCGATGCGCGAACAGCCCGGCGGCTTTGCCAGCCTGTGCATGGCGCTTGCCGAGCAGCTCGTGCCGCTGCGCACCGTGATCCTGCGCGGTCCCGCGGCGGGCCTGCCGGCCTGGCAGCAGGCGCTGGCTGCCAGGCCGCGCCCCGACACGCTGGTGCTGGCGATCCCGCCCCAGGCGGGACCCCTGCCTGCGGTGCTGGACAAGCCCGTCGGGCCGGAGGTCAACGCCTGGGTCTGCCGGGGCGTTAATTGCCTCATGCCGGTGGCGAGTCCGGATGCCGCCATCGTCCTCCTGGATGACGCGGGAGGCGACTCAGCCGGCAAACCGGGCTACTTGGTTAACGGGTAAAATTCGCCCGACCGAATACAGTAACGAACACGCAAGTGCCTGATTCAACTCAAAAGGAACCCGCCATGAAGCAATGGATCATGATCGCCGCCGCGGCCACCGTCGGCCTCGCCGGCAACGCCCTGGCTCAGGATGCCGCCAAGCTGGCGCAGGAAAAGGCCTGCCTGTCCTGCCACGCGGTGGACAAGAAGGTTGTCGGGCCGTCGTTCAAGGACGTGGCCGCCAAATACAAGGGCCAGAAGGACGCGGAAGCCAAGATGGTGAAGAAGGTCCGTGAGGGTGGCGTCGGTGCGTGGGGCCAGATCCCGATGCCCCCGAACACCACCGTGTCCGAGAAGGACGCAACCACCCTGGTGAAGTGGATCCTCGCCGGCAAGTAAGCGCGCCATCCAGCAAAAAGGCCGGCCGTGGTGCCGGCCTTTTTGTTGCCCGGACGGTTGCGTCCCGGTTTTCAGCAAAGCGTCCCGGAACAACACAAGTCGCTGATTACACGAATAAATTGACAATTCTGCCTGCGGCTCGCAGAATTCGGCCTTCATTTTTGGAGGCGCCATGAACCGCACCCGCATTTCCGCCCTGTCCGCCGCCGTCCTCGCGGCCCTCGCCGTCATCGGCTGCGGTGAAGAGCCCAAGCAGGAAGCCAAGAAGGAGGCCGCCCCGCCGCCGCCTTCCGTCGAGATCAAGATCGGCCACGTCGCCCCGTTGACCGGCGGCATCGCGCACCTGGGCAAGGACAACGAGAACGGCGCGCGCCTGGCGATCGAAGAAGCCAATGCCGCCGGCATCAAGATCGACGGCAAGGACGCGAAGTTCGTGCTGGTCGCCGAAGACGACCAGGCTGACCCGAAGGTCGGCACCACGGTCGCGCAGAAGCTGGTCGATGCCAAGGTCGCCGGCGTCGTCGGCCACCTGAACTCGGGCACGTCCATCCCCGCCTCTGAGATCTACAAGAACGCCAACATCCCGGTGATCTCCGGTTCGGCCACCAACCCCAAGCTCACCGAGCAGGGCTTCGCAACGCAGTTCCGCGTGGTCGGCCGCGACGACCAGCAGGGCCCGGCGGTGGCGAACTACCTCGCCGCGAATGCCAAGCCCAAGCTGGTCGCGATCATCGATGACGCCACCGCCTACGGCGAAGGCCTGGCCAACGAAGTCGAGAAGGCGCTCAAGGCCGCGGGCATCAAGACGCTGCCGCGCGAGAAGGGCGACGACAAGAAGACCGACTGGAAGGCCGTGCTCACCAAGGTCAAGGGTCGCGCGCCCCAGGCCGTGTTCTACGGCGGCATGGACGCCACCGGCGGCCCGCTGCTCAAGCAGGCGCGCGAACTCGGCATCAAGGCGGTGTTCTCCTTCGGTGACGGCGCCTGCACCGACAAGATGAAGGAGCTCGCCGGCGACGCCGCCGACGGCCTGCTGTGCTCGCAGGCGGGCATCCCGCCGATGGCCGCGGACAAGAAGTTCCTCGAGGCCTACAAGAAGAAGTTCAACGTCGACCCGATCCTGTACTCGCCGTTCACCTACGACTCGACCAAGCTGCTGATCGAGGGCATGAAAAAGGCGAACTCGGCCGATCCGGCCAAGTACCTGGGCGAGCTGGCCAAGATGACCTACAAGGGCGCCACCGGCGAGATTTCCTTCGACGAGAAGGGTGACCGCAAGGACGCCGAGATGACCATCTTCACCATGAAGGCGGGCAAGCTCGAGCCGCTGGCCATCATCAAGTCCGGCAAGACCATCGCCTACGAGGACTTCGTCAAGGCCGCCGAGGCACCCGCCGCCCCTGCGGCTTCTCCCGCAGCCGCCGCTGCCGCTCCGGCCGCCACGGCGGGTGCTGCGCCCGCGGCGGCTCCTGCGGCTGCCCCGGCTGCGGCCGAGCCGGCCAAGGCTGACGCGAAGAAGTAAGCACCGGCCGCGGCACGACGACGCGCTGCTTCGAAACCACGCGCCGTTGGTCAGCCTGAAGCCAGAAACGGCACCCCGAGGGGTGCCGTTTCTTTTTTGCGCCGCGGCGCGCACCGGGCCCGCGGCTTGCTAGCCTGAACCCCGCATGGACATCTTCATCCAGCAGTTGATCAACGGCCTGACCAAGGGCAGCGTCTACGCCGTGGTCGCGCTGGGCTACACCATGGTGTACGGCATCATCCAGCTGATCAACTTCGCCCACGGCGAGGTGGTGATGATAGGCGCCATGGTCGCCTTCACGGTGATCGGCCTGCTGGCCGGGTCCGGCATGCCTCCCGTGCTGGTGCTGCTGGCCGGCGTGCTGGTCGCCATCCCGGTGTGCGTGGCCGTGGGCTACTCGCTGGAGCGCATCGCCTACCGGCCGCTGCGCAACGCCCCGCGCCTCGCGCCGCTGATCACCGGCATCGGCATGTCCATCATCCTGCAGCACCTGGCCCTGCTGGTCTGGAGCCGCAACCCGCTGGCCTTCCCGCAGATCATCAAGCTCGAGACCTGGCAGGTCGCGGGCGAGGCCACCATCAGCAACGTGCAACTGGCCATCATCGGCCTGTCCTTCGCGATGATGGGCGCGCTGCTGCTGGTGGTGTACCGCACCCGCATCGGCATCGCGATGCGCGCCGCCGCGCAGAACCCGGGCGTGGCCGGCCTGATGGGCGTGGACGTGGACCGCGTCGTGGCCTTCACCTTCATCATGGGCGCGGCGCTGGCCGCGGTCGCGGGCGTGATGGTGGGCACCTACTACGGCGTGGCGCACTACCAGATGGGCTCGCTGCTCGGCCTCAAGGCCTTCGCCGCCGCGGTGCTGGGCGGCATCGGCAACCTCGGCGGCGCGGTGGCGGGGGGGCTGCTGCTGGGACTGATCGAGTCGCTGGGCGCGGGCTACATCGGCGACCTCACCGACCTGTGCACCTAC
>CAIVVS010000051.1 GCA_903909415.1 uncultured Pseudomonadota bacterium
GGCACTTGAAGCAGTTGTTGGTCCGCGCCAGTTCGCGCGCCGCGGCTTCGTCGGCTGCATGGGCCGGCAGGGAGACAGTCGTGCACGTCATGAGCGCAGCGGCAATGCCGGCAAGCCGCTGGATCGATCTGGTCGTCATTCTTCACCTCGTGGTTTGGTTCCCGACTGCGCGTCGTGCCCGTCACGCCGACAGGGACGGCGTGGCATGCCTCGCATGATAGCCAACAGTGACCGAGCAAGCTGTAGCAAGGCGTATCAATCTTCGGCGGCCGTGCAGCGCAATCCTGCTCCCGAATAAAGGTATTTCTACCCTTTCATTGCAATCCTGCATGGGTGTTGCCGCGAGCCGTCCATTCGTGCGCCAGCGAACAGAACTGTGCCGCCGGCATGGAGATACTTCGACGGTCACCAAGTCGCGCGTGTCGTTGCATGACACCGGACGAGGACAGGTGATTCCGATTGCCAAGCTCATTTGCCAGGGGGGTGTCATGAAAGCCAGAATAATTTCCATATCCGTTGCCGCGGCCATCGCAGGCTGGTCGGCCTGCTCGCACGCAGGAGCGCCGGAGGCCGTCGCGTTGCCCGGCGTGGTGGGCACGGCCGGTGAACTGGAAGGCGTGACCACCGCTGGCGCCGGCGTTCTGTCCATCGGCAACAACCAGAACATCAACACCAACGGCATCAACGTGAACGCCATCACGCCGGGCGCCGCGGCGCAGGCGGACGTGCGGTTTCTCGGCAACTCCACGGTAACCGGCAACATCGGTGTGCCGTCCTCACTGCTGAACTTCAATGGCGGCGCAACGGGTTCGGTGGTGAACCTGAACGGTCTGGTCAATGCCACGACCTACAACGTCAGCGGCACGGGCACCATCAACTTCAACAACAACGTCACGGGCGCCGGCAACTTCGCCGCCGACGGTTTCATCAATCTCGGCGCCAACCGCACCATCACCGGCGCGATCATCACTGCGACGGCCAATACCGGCACGCTGACCCTGAACGGCGGCAGCAGCGTCATCGGCGCCATCGGCGGTGCGAGCGGCCTGAAGATGATCAACGTGACGGGCGGCAATGCGTCGGTCACCGGCGCCGTGCAGTCGCTGGGATTCAACCTCGGCACCAACACCCTGGCCATCACCGGCGCACTGACCACCAACGCCGGCGGCACGATCTCGACCACGCTGGCCAGCAATGGTGTGTACGGCAACATCAATCCCACCGGCGCTTCGAACATCAATGCCGGCGGCATCACCGTGATACCCACGGTCACCGGCGTGATCACCACCGGCACCACGTTCAAGATCGTCAACGGCCTGGCCGGCACGCTCGGCGCCCCGGTGACGGTGCAGAACAGCAACCCGCGCTACACCTTCGTCGGCGTGGCGACCACCACCGGCGATGTCAACATCCGGGTCACCAACGTTGCCGCGCTGGCGGCCGTCGTGGTGGCGCCCGCCGCAGCGGCGGTGGGTCCGATACTGGACGTCACCGCTGCGGCTGGTACCGACCTGCGCGCCGTGCAGGATGCGATGGCCGCGCTGCCCACCAGCGCGGCAAACGACAATGCACTGGCGCA
>CAIVVS010000052.1 GCA_903909415.1 uncultured Pseudomonadota bacterium
CACGCGCGGTGCGGGCGCCGGCAAGTCCTATGGTGATCGCAACCCGGCGGACCGGAGCGCGGGCCCGCGCCCGGCCGCCCGCCCTGCCGGTCCGCGCGAGCCCGGCCCGCGCCGGGACGACGCGCGTCCGTTCCGCGCGCGTCCGGCCGATGCGCCCTCCACCAGCGCCCCGGCGCCGGCAGCGGCTGCGCACAGCCAGCCGCCGGCGCGCGTACAGACCCGCTACACGCCCCGGCCCGACCGCAAGCCGCTGCCACGCGGCAGCGCCACCACGGCGCGCACGCTGGCCGAAGGCGAAGAGGCCGGCGACGGCTCGGTGCGCCTGTCCAAGCGCATGGCCGCGCTGGGCATCTGTTCGCGGCGCGAGGCCGACGAGTACATCGAGCGCGGCCTGGTCACGGTGGACGGCGTGGTGGTCGACAAGCTCGGCAGCCGGGTGCAGCCGACGCAGCACATCGCGCTCGCCCCGGGCGCGAGCGCGACCCAGGACGCGCGCGTCACCATCCTGGTCCACAAGCCCATCGGCTACGTGTCCGGCCAGGCCGAGGACGGCTACCAGCCCGCGGTGGTGCTGGTGACGGCCGAGAACCGCTTCGCCGCCGATGACGCCCGCGTGCCCTTCACCCGCGCCATGCTGCGCGGCCTCGCGCCCGCCGGCCGCCTGGACATCGATTCCACCGGCCTGCTGGTGCTGACCCAGGACGGGCGCATCGCGCGCAAGCTGATCGGCGAGGACAGCGACGTCGAGAAGGAGTACCTGGTGCGCGTCGAGGGCGAACTCAGCCCCGAGGGCATGGCCAAGCTGCACGTCGGCCTGGAGCTGGACGGCAAGCCGCTCAAGCCGGCGCGGGTCAGCTGGCAGAACGAGCACCAGTTGCGCTTCGCCCTGCGCGAGGGCCGCAAGCGCCAGATCCGGCGCATGTGTGAACTGGTCGGCCTGAAGGTGACCGGCCTCAAGCGCATCCGCATCGGCCGCATCCCGCTGGGCCGGCTGCCCGAGGGACAGTGGCGCTTGCTGGGGCCGAACGAGAAATTCTGACGGCCGGCCCGGCGAGACCGGGCCGCAGAAAATCGGCGAAAACAGCCTAAGTGGCTGTTTTTATTGAACTATTCGCCTTACTTGCTGGCCGCACCGCGCAATGCCGCGGTCTTTGCGGGATCCACCTTGCCCAAGGCATCCAGGGCCACGCCATACAGCTTGCGCGCATTCTCCGCAGTCACGTAACCCTGCCTGACGTCGTCCGCCACCTTGGCCGAGTCACGCTCGAAGGCCGCGCCGTAGCCACCCCCGCCGCCGGTGCGGATCACGAAGGCGTCGTCTTTCTTGAGGCGCCGGCTCAGCACCTTGGCGTTGGGGAAGTCCTCCACCATCTTGCCGTCCAGTCGCAGCGCCACGACGTTGCCCATGCCGGGACCGCCGCCGTCCAGGCCCCAGGGCGCGCAGTGCATCCGGTCCACCTGGATGTTGAAGTTCAGCGGCGCGCGGGCCACCACGAACTGTTCGGTGCCCAGGCCGCCGCGGAAGCGTCCGGCGCCCCCGGAGTCCTCGCGCAGCGAGTGGCGCTCGAACAGGATCGGGTACTTGGCCTCGAGCTGCTCCACCGGGTGGTTGTGGGTGTCGCCGTCGTTCATGCAGACCGTGCCGCTCATGCCGTCCTCGGTCATCTTCGCGCCCCAGCCGCCGCCCGAGGGGCCGACGCTGGTGAGGAAGAAGCGCCCGTCGCGCGGCGAGATGCCGTTGAGCATGCCCACGCCGAGGTCGGCATGGTGGCCGGCAATCACCTTGTCCGGCATCGCCGTCTGCATCGCCTTGAACACCGTGTCGATGATGGTCATCGGGAAGGTCATCCACCAGCGCATCGCCGCCGGCTTCACCGCGCTCACGATCGTCCCCGGCGGCACGATCACCTCCAGCGCGCGGAAGCTCCCCTCGTTGATCGGGTAGTCCGTCGGCGAGGTCAGGCACTTGTACGCCACCTGCCCGCACGACACCCCGGTGCTCGGCCCCGAGTTGTAGAAACCCCGCACCTGCGGGCTCACCCCCGACAGGTCGATGGTCATCCGGTCGCCCTTCTTGATCACCTTCACCTTGATCGGCACCTGCTTGCCCACGTCGATGCCGTCGTCGTCCATGTAGGACTCCGCCTCGTACTCCCCGTCCGGGATCGCGCGCGTGCGCGCCCGCGCCGCCGCCTCCGACTGGTCCATGATCCGGCTGATCGCATCCAGCACCGGCTCGCGGCCGTAGCGGTCCAGCAGTTCCAGGAAGCGCCGCTCGCCCGTGGTCACCGCGATGATCTGCGCCCGCAGGTCGCCCATCGCGCGCTCGGGGATCCGAACGTTCATCCGGATGATGTCCACCAGCTCCTGGTTCACCACCCCGGCCTTCTGGTACTTCACGATCGGGATCTGGATCCCCTCGGAGTAGATATCCGTCGTGATCCCGCCCAGCACCCCGCCCACGTCCGGCCAGTGCGCCATGCAGCACGAGAATCCCGACAGCTTGCCCTTGTGGAAGATCGGCACGCTGAAGGTGAAGTGGTGCAGGTGGCTGCCGGTCAGGTAGGCATCGTTGGTCACCAGGATGTCGCCCGGCTTCAGCCCGTCCTTCGCGAAGTGCCTGATCTTCGCCTTGACCGTCTCCGACATCCCCCGGATGAAGCTCGGCAGCCCCAGGCCGATGGAGACCGTGTCCCCGTCCACGGTGAACAGCCCCACCGTGAAGTCCAGCGCCTCGTAGATGATGCTGTTGTACGCGGTGCGCATGAGGTTGGTCTTCATCTCCTCCGTCACCGCGAGCACGCCGTTGCGCACGATCTCAGTCAGCACCGCATCCGCGTGCCGCACGGCGGGCTTCCCGCGGGACACGGGCCTGGACGCAGACTTCGCCTTCACCTTGCTGGATTTCGCTGTTTTCATGGTCTTCCCTGCTATTGCGGTTTGACGTTGGCGAGCTTGCTCAGGCGGCCCGCGGTCTCGCGGTCCTTTTTCAGGAACGCGGCGAATTCCTCGGGCGTGCCGCCGCGCGGCTCGATCGACACGCGCTCCAGGTGGAGCCGCGCGAACTCCGGGTCGGCGATCTGCCTGGCCATGTCCGCGTTGAGCCGCGACACGATCTCGCGCGGCGTGCCGGCCGGCGCGAACACGCCGACGAAGCCACGGAAGTCGAGGTCCAGGCCGAGTTCGGAAAACGACGGCACGTCGGGCAGTTGAGGGGCACGGCGCTGGCCGATGGTGGCGAGGCCGCGCAGCTTGCCGGCCCGCACTTGCGGCGCCATTACCGCCGGCGTGTTGAGCATCACCTGCGCCTCGCCGGTCATCACCGCGATCGCCGCCTGGTCCGGGCTCTTGTAGGACACCTCGCGGAAGGTGACGCCGAACTGGCTCTCGGCCCAGGCGCGGTACAGGTCGGAGAAGCTGCCCGAACCCCAGGTCGCCCAGACCAGGTCGCCGGGCTTGCCGCGCGCCGCGTCCATCAGGTCCTTCAGGCTGGCAGCCGGGACCTGCGCGCTGCCGTACAGGCCCGCCGCGATCAGCCCGACGTTCACCACCGGCGCGAGGTCGCGCAGCGGTTCGTACGGCAACTTTGCGTAGAACCAGGGATTGAGCGAGATGGTCGCGCCCTGCGTGCTGAGCAGGGTGTAGCCGTCGGGCGCGGCACGCACCACCGCCTCCACGCCGATGATGCCGTTCGCGCCGGGCCGGTTCTCGACCACCAGCGGCTGTCCCAGCGACGCAGCCAGCGCCGGTCCGAACGCGCGCGCGGCGAGGTCACCCGGCGTCCCCACCGCGCCGGGAACCACCACGCGGATGGGCTTGGCCGGCCAGGCTTGCGCGAGCGCCGTCGCGGCCAGCCCGGCGAAGGCCAGTCCCAGGACGCGGGCAAGCAGTTGCGGGGCCCTTGCCCGGCTCATCGCGTGCGGATCTCGAGGTTGCCGAACTCGTCCACCCGCAGCTTGTCCCCGGGCAGCAGCACCGTCGTCGAGGCGTGTTCCTCGATCAGCGCGGGGCCGTCGATGCGGTTGCCGGCGCGCAGCGCGTCGCGAAGGTAGGTCGGTGTGGCCACCGCCTTGCCCAGTTCCGAGAAGTACACGCTGCGCTTGCCGCGCTGCGCTTCCTTCGGCGGGGTCGCGGCGCCGCGCGTGATGCGCTCCATCGGGGGCTTCTTCATCACCCCGGTCACCGTGGCGCGCAGGCTGACGATCTCGGCCCGTTCCTGCGGCGCGCAGGTGCCGTAGCGGCGCTGGTGCACCTCGTCGAAGTGCGCCTTGATCGCGTCGCGGTCGCGCTTCCTGAACACCGCGGATGACAGGTCCACGGTCACCGGGTGCTCCTGGCCGACGTAGCGCATGTCCGCCGCGTAGGACACCGTCACCTTCGCGGGCTTCAGGCTGCTGCCGGCCAGCGCCGCATGGCCCTGCGCCACCAGTTCGTCGAACACCGCCTTGAGCGCATCGAAGGACACGTCGGCCAGCGGGGTGAACCAGGTGCGCACGAAGTCGTAGCGAAGGTCCGAGTGCAGCATGCCGAAGGCGCAGAAATGGCCCGGCGCGCGCGGGATGATCAGGCGCTGCATGCCGATCTCGCGCGCGATTGCCGAGGCGTGCAGCGGACCCGCGCCGCCGTAGGCGATCAGCGCGAAGGCGGCCGCGTCCATGCCGCGCTCGGTGGACACGCCCTTGACCGCATAGGACATGGCGGTGGTCGCGATGCGCAGGATGCCCGCCGCGGCATGCACCGCGTCCAGGCCCAGCGGCTTGCCCACGTGGGTGAGCAGCGCGCGCTCGGCCGCGGCCACGTCCAGCTTCATCTCGCCGCCCAGGAAACGGTCCGCGCCCAGGCGTCCCAGCACCAGGTTGGCGTCGGTCACAGTGGGGAGCTTGCCGCCGCGGCCGTAACAGGCCGGGCCGGGCTCGGCGCCGGCGCTGCGCGGACCGACGCGCAAGGCACCGGACTCGTCCACCAGGGCGATGCTGCCGCCGCCGGTACCGACCTCGAAAATGTCCACCATGGGAATCTGCACCGGCAGCGCGTGGTTGTAGCCGCCGACCAGCGCGGCGCTGGTGGTCAGCACGTCGCCGCGGTAGATCACCCCCGCCTTGGCGGTGGTGCCGCCCATGTCGAAGGCCACCGCATCGTCCAGCCCGAGTTCGCGGGCCAGCGCCTGCGAACCGACCACGCCGGCCGCGGGACCGGACTCGAGCATGCGCACGCACTGCTGCTGGCCCTGCACCGATTCGTACAGGCCGCCGGTGGACTGCACCAGCAGGAACGAACCGGTGAAGCCCTCCTCCTTGGTGTGCGCGTCGATGCCGGCGATGTAGCGGCTGACGCGCGGGCCGATGTAGGCGTTGGCCACCACGGTGGAGCAGCGCTCGAACTCGCGGTACTCCTGCGACAGTTCGTGCGAGGCGGACACAAAGGCGTGCGGCAGGCGCTGCTGCACGATCTGCTTCACCCGCAGTTCGTGTTCCGGGTTGCGGTAGCAGTGCAGCAGCAGGATGGCGACCGCCTCCACCTTCTCGGCGACCAGCCGGTCGCACACCGCGTGCACCCCCGCCTCGTCCAGCGGGATGTGCACGTCGCCCTCGGCGGTCAGGCGCTCGCGCACCTCGAAGCGCAGCGCGCGTTCGACCAGCGGCACGTGCTTGTGGAAGTAGAGGTTGTAGGCGTCGGGCCGGTTGATGCGCCCGATCTCGTAGACGTCGCGAAAACCCTCGGTGATCAGCAGCGCGGTCCTGGCGCCGCTGCGCTCGAGCATGGTGTTGATCGCGATGGTCGAGCCGTGCAGGAACAGTTCCGCGTCCCTGTAGTGCGTGCCGGCCTTGTCCACGCCGGTGCTGATGCCGTCCACCAGCTTGCTCGGCGTGGACAGGGTCTTGCCCAGCAGGAGGCGTCCGGATTTCGGGTCGAAGGCCGCCACGTCGGTGAAGGTGCCGCCGATGTCGGCGGCCAGGCGGGTGCGTGCGGGGGTTGCGGCCACGGGTCAGTCCTCGTTGTCTTTGCTGCGTGTTGTGTCGGTTTGTGCCTGCCTGGGCTGGATGGGTCAGGCCACCGGGTTGGACAGCGTGCCGATCTGCTTCACGCTGACCTCGATGCGGTCGCCCGCCTTCATGAACAGCTTCGGGTCGCGCCCGAAGCCCACGCCCGCAGGCGAGCCGGTGGTGATCACGTCGCCCGGGCGGAAGCGGTAGAACTGCGAGAAGTATTCGATCAGTTCGGGCAGGCCGAAGATCAGGTCCTGCATGCTCGCGTCCTGCATCACCACGCCATTGAGCGTGGTGGTCAGCTGCACGCGCGAGGGATCGGCGATCTCGTCGCGCGTCGCGATGGTCGGCCCCATCGGGCAGAAGGTCGGGAACTGCTTGCCCAGGATGTTGTGCTCCCAGCGCATGATGGGTTCCATCACGCCCTTGGAGGTGAACACCGCCGGCACCCAGTCGCGCGCCGACACGTCATTGATCAGCGTGTAGCCGGCGAGGTACGAGAGCGCATCGGCCGCCTTCACGCGGTGGCAACTGGTGCCGAACACCGCGCTGAACTCGCCCTCGAAGTCGACCATGCCGGACCACTCGGCAGGCGGACGGATCGCCTCGCCGGTGCCGATCACCGCGGCCGGGCTCTTGTAGAGCGACACCGGTTTCTCCGGGATGGGCGAGTTCATCTCGGCCTGGTGCGCGCGCGAGTTCATGCCCGCGGCGAGGATGGTGCCCGGGTTGGGCACCGGCGCGAGCAGGGTCGCGTTCGCGCGCGGCACCAGCGCGCCGGCTGCGCGCAGCGCGGACAGCGTCGCGGCGCCCGCGCCCAGCACCTCCTCGCGCAGCTTGCGCACCAGGTCGAGCGCCGCGTCACCGCCTTCCAGCAATCCGATCATGTCGGACGGAACCATTCGCCCGGCCGGCATCAGCGCACCCGCCGCCGAGGGAACCAGGATGTCCTCGCCCGCGATCACGCCGGCCGCGTCACGCCCACCGGCGCGTATGGTCACCAGATGCATCGTTCCCTCCCCCGTCCCTCGGTTTCGCCGCGGCGCAACATGGCATTGCGCTTTCGCATGCATGCGTTGCCCGCACGGCAACAGCGCACGATCCTAGCAGTTCGCGGTTGTCGCAAGCAATACAGATGTATACGATGCGCATACAATTTTCCGGTCCCGCCATCCCGCCACGCAATGCCATGACAGCCAAGACCACCAGGGCCGCAAGGAAACCCCGCGCCGCAGCCACGCCGCGGCCGACGGGCGGCGTGCGCGTGTACGAGGCGCTGCGCGAGGCGATCATGGCGCTGGAACTGGCGCCGGGCAGCGCCCTCGAGGAAGGCCAGCTCTGCCGCCAGTACAAGGTGTCGCGCACCCCGGTGCGCGAGGCGCTGATCCGGCTGGCGTCGGAGGGACTGGCGGAACTGAACCCGAACCGCGGCGCGCGCGTCGCGTCGCTGGACTTCATCGACGTGGTCGACCACTACGAAGCCATGGACGTGTTCCAGCCCATCACCTGCCATTTCGCCGCGGTGCGCCGCACCGAGGCCGACATGGCGGCGCTGAGCGAGCGGCTGGCGCGTTTCCGCGCGGCCGTGGCCAAGCGCGACACCACGGCCATCATCCGCCACAACTACGACCTGCACACCGCGATCGCGCAGGCCAGCCACAACCGCTGCATCGAGCGCGGCTACCGCCAGATGCTGAACGACAAGCTGCGCCTCGCCCAGCACGGGCTGAACGGCGCGGCGCTGGCGGACCACTTCGTCAGCACCGCGCGCATTTCCGAGAAGCTGGTGCGCGCCATCGGCCGTGGCGACGCGCGTCAGGCCGAGCGCACGGCCCGCGAACTGAACGCCTACGTGAGGTCGCGCGTGATGCAACGCTTCTCCCCCGGGCTCGCGGGCCGCATGGCCCTGCCGGCCGTGCAGGCACGCCGGGAGCCGCACTGATGCGCAGGTCCGGGTCGCTGGGCATGAAGCCCGCAGGCAAGGCGCGCGCGCCGGCCACGCAGCGCGACACGTCCTCGGACGAACCGGCGCTGCTTGCCATGCAACTGCTGGGGCGCTGGGGCCGGGTCGCCCAGGGCCATGTGATGCTGGGATCGGGCTGCGTCTGCGGCGCGAGCTTCGGCGCGGTGGCGGTCGGCGAGTTCGAGCAGGACATCCTCGACTTCCTGCATGGACGCCATCCCCGGCTCGCAGACTTCGCCGCAGGCGAGAACATCGCGGGGGTGTTGCGCCGGATCGCGCAGCCGGGCTGCGATTTCCCGCATGACGCGTCCGCCGCCTTGCTGGCCGACCTGGCGCGCAGCATTGACTCGTTCGAACAGGCGCACCGCACCGGATGACCTGATATCCACAGCTTGAACGCGAAACCGGACAATAGGAGGAGGATCGCAATGAAGCCAAGCCCCCGCAAGACGTGCACCACCCTGGCCGCCGCCGTACTGGCGGCATTTGCCCTGTCGCCCGCAACCGCGGCCGCGCAGGCCTGGCCGTCCAAGCCGATACGCGTGGTCGTGCCCTTCCCCCCCGGCGGCGCCGTGGACACGGTGGCGCGTACGCTGGGACAGAAGGCGACCGACACCTGGAAGCAGCAGGTCGTGGTGGACAACAAGCCCGGGGCCGGCGCCCATATCGGCGCCGATGCGGTCGCGAAATCCGCGCCCGACGGATACACCCTGTTGATGACCACCCAGGCGCTGGCCATCGGGCCCAGCCTGATGAAAAAGCTCGCCTATGACCCGCAGAAGGACCTGCTGCCGGTCTCGCAGCTGACCGCCTCCTATCTGGTGCTGGCCGCCGGGCCGTCCATCCAGGCCGGCACGCTGGCCGAACTGGTCGCCCAGGCCAAGGCCAAGCCGGGATCGATCAACTATGGCTCCACCGGCATGGGCTCGGCGCCTCACCTGGTGATGGAACTGTTCAAGTCCACCGCCGGCGTGGACCTGCTGCACATTCCCTACAAGGGGGACGGACCGCAGAACCAGGCCATGCTGGCCGGCGACGTCGCCGTGGCCTTCTCCCCGCTGTCCGGGGTGATCGCGCACATGCGCACAGGCAAGCTGCGCGTGCTGGCGATGACCAGCGCGAAGCGCGCCGCGGCCATCCCCGATGTCCCCACCTTCGCGGAGGCCGGCGTGCCCGGCTTCGAGCAGACCGGGTGGCTGGGCCTGTTCGCGCCCGCCGGGACGCCCTCCGAGGTGGTGCGCAACGTCCAGGCCACCATGGCCCGGGCAATCATGCTCCCGGACGTCATGGAGAGATGGCCGACGTGGGGCTACGAGCCCGTGGGCAGCACGCCCGACGCCTTCGCCGCCAAGTTCCGGTCGGATGTGGCGAGCTATGCACGCGCCGTGAAGGACGCGCGCATCCCGCCGCAGGACTGACCTGCGCCCGCCCCCGGTCACGCCGGGGGCGACTTGCCTTCGCTGCGGGGCAGCATCCCGCCTGCTGGCGATTTCGAACATGTTCGCTTATAGTGCGGCCCAGCCCGCGGGACCGCCCGTTCGCGCACGCCCGCGCCACCCCCACAACCGCCCCAGCAGGAGCATCGGTACATGACACAGAGAAAAGCAGCGCTGGTCACCGGCGCCGGAACCGGCATCGGTGCCGCCGCCGCGATCGCGCTGGCGCGCGCCGGCTACGACGTCGCCATCAACTACAGCCGCAGCGAAGGTCCGGCCAAGGCCACCGCCGCCGAGTGCGAGAAGGCCGGCGCGAGGACCCTGCTGATCAAGTGCGACGTCAGCGAGGAAGCCGCCGTGAAGGCGATGATGGCATCCATCAAGTCCACCTTCGGCCGCCTGGACGCGCTGGTGAACAACGCCGGCACCACCACCACCATGAAGTTCCGCGACCTGGACAGCATCCCGGTCGATGAGTGGGACCGCGTGTTCGCGGTCAACGTGCGCAGCATCTTCCTGGTCACGCGCGCCGCGGTGCCCATGCTGCGCGAGTCCAAGGGCAGCATCGTGAACACCGCCAGCATCGTCGGCTTGCGCCCCGGGCCCCAGCCCCTGCCCTATGCCGCGAGCAAGGCCGCCGTCGTCAACATGACCAAGACCCTGGCGCTGAACCTCGGTCCGGACATCCGCGTCAATGCGGTCGCCCCCGGCTGGATGGAAGGCGAATGGATGGAGCGCATGCTCAAGGACAAGTACGACGACCTGATGGGCAAGCGCGCCAAGGCCACGCCGCTCAAGCGCTGCGTGACCGCCGAGGACGTGGCCGAGACCATGATGTCCCTGATCCAGGGCAACCGCTTCGTCACCGGCGAGATCATCGTCATCGACGGCGGCTTCGCCAGCTCGACCTGAGGACGCGGCCATGCTCGAAGGCGTCGTCCCGTTCCCCCCCGAGTTCGCGAAGCGCTACCGCGAGAAGGGCTACTGGCAGGACAAGTCCCTGGCCGAGGAGTTCGACGTGGTGTTCCGCAAGTTCGCGGACCGCGTCGCCTTCGTCGACCGCGGCAAGCGCTACACCTATGCCGACGTGGACCGCGTGTCCACGCGCCTGGCGCTGAACCTGCTCGACACCGGCCTGCAGCCGCTGGACCGCGTGGTGCTGCAGCTGCCGAACGTGATCGAGTTCGTGTTCCTGTACTTCGCGCTTCAGAAGGTCGGTGCGATCCCGATCGCGGCGCTGGCCTCGCACCGCTATGCGGAGGTCAGCCAGTTCGCCACGCTCTCCGGCGCCACCACCTGCGTGATCCCCGACCGGCATGGCGACTTCGACTTCACCGAGATGGTGGGCCGGGTGATGAAGGAATGCCCGAAGGTGAAGATCGGCCTGGTGTACAAGGCCGACGGCGGCCCGGTGCCCGATGGCTTCCATTCTCTGACCGAACTGGTCGCGCGCGAGCCCTCGCGCCCCGCCTCGGACCTGGCGAAGGTGAGGATCGACCCGACCGACCCGGCGATCTTCCAGTTGTCCGGCGGCACCACCGGCATCCCCAAGCTGATCCCGCGCTCCCACAATGACTACGCCTTCAACTCCAAGCTGGCTTCCCCGGTCTGCGGCGTCGACCCGTACTCGGTGCTGCTGCTGGCGCTGCCGATCGCGCACAACCTGCCGCTCGCCTGCCCGGGGCTGCAGGGCTACATGTTCAACGGCGGCAAGGTCGTGCTCTCGGCCAGCACCAAGCCCGAGGAACTGTTCCGGCTGATCCAGTTCAACGGCGTGACCCACCTCAAGGTGGTGCCGGCGCTGCTGATCCGGCTGATCAACGACCCGGCGATCGGCAAGTACAACCTGTCCTCGCTGCGCGTGATCCAGAGCGGCGGCCAGCGCATGCAGCCCGAGGTGCGGCTGCGCACCAAGCAGCTGATCCCGAGCGTAACCGTGCAGGAGAACTTCGGCATGTCCGAGGGCCTGATCATGTTCGTGCGACTGGACGATCCCGAGGAAGTGCGGCTGGAAACCTGCGGCCGGCAGATCTGCCCGGACGACGAGATCCGGCTGGTGGACGACGAGGGCAACGAGGTGGCGCCGGGCGAGACCGGCGAGCTGACCTGCCGCGGGCCCTATACCCTGCGCGGCTACTTCGGCGTGCCCGAGTACAACGCGCGCCAGTTCACCGCGGACGGCTTCTACTGCTCCGGCGACCTGATGCGCCAGCACCCGTCCGGCAACTACGTGGTCGAGGGCCGCAAGAAGGACCTGATCAACCGCGGCGGCGAGAAGATCAGCGCCGAGGAGATCGAGAACCTGATCCTGATGCACCCGGCGGTCCAGAACGTGGCCTGCGTGCCCATGCCCGATCCGAACATGGGCGAGAAGATGTGCGCCTATGTCATCCTGCGCCAGGGCAAGACGGTGACGTTGAAGGAACTGGTGGCCTTCCTGATGGACAAGGAGATCGCCAAGTACAAGCTGCCCGAGCGGCTGGAAGTGCTGCCGGACTTCCCGGTATCCACCTTCGGCAAGGTCTCCAAGAAGGCGCTGGTCGAGCAGATCACCGCGAAACTGAAAAGCGAAGGACAGGCAACGTGAGAATCATCGACCTGCACTGCTATCCCGGCACCAAGGAGTGGATCGACAGCCAGGGCCCCTACGTGGACGCGCTGGCGAAGTACTGGAACCGCACCTGGGCGCCCAAGTCCGAGGAGGACGTGGTCAAGGAGTTCACCGACGCCGGCGTGGAAGCCTGCCTGGTGGCGCTGGACCTGGAGACCACGGTCGCCACCCCGCCCTGCACCAACGAGTACGTGCACGCAATGTGGAAGCGCCATCCCAAGCGCATCATCCAGGCCTGGGGTTCGCTGGAGCCGGCCAAGGGCGAGATCGCCATGCAGCAGGCGAAGAAGGCCGTGAAGGAACTCGGCATGGTCGGCTTCCACTTCCATCCGATCATGCAGCACTTCGCGGTGAACGACCGGCGTTACTACCCGCTGTTCGAGCTGATCGACGAGCTCGGCGCGGCGGTGATGATCGACGTGGGCACCACCGGCATGGGCGCGGGCATGCCCGGCGGCATGGGCGCGCGCATCCGCCACGCCCACCCCTCCTCCATCGACGATCTGGCGGCCGACTTCCCCAAGCTGAAGATCATCATGGCGCACCCGGGCTGGCCCTGGGTGGACGAGACCACCGCGGTCGCCTTGCACAAGGGCAACGTGTACTGGGAGATGTCCGGCTGGGCGCCCAAGTACTTCCCGGGCAACCTGAAGGTGGACATGCGCGCGCGCCTGCAGGACAAGGTGATGTTCGGCAGCGACTACCCCAGCCTGCCCTACGCCCGCATCCTCAAGGAATGGCAGGAACTCGGCTACACCGACGCGGTGATGGAGAAGATCTTCCACAGGAATGCGGAGCGGGTGCTGGGGCTGTAGAGTCCCCGGATTGGTGCACTGACACGGAGGAACTGCGATGAGCTCGGTGATGAAGAAAGTCGTGGACGCGGACGACGTGCGCTCGCGGGTGAGCGCGGCGGAATGGAACGCCCGGGTGGACCTGGCGGCCTGCTACCGGCTGGTGGCGCACTACGGCTGGACCGACCTGATCTACACCCACATCTCGGCGCGCGTGCCCGGACCGGAAAACCACTACCTGCTCAACCCGTTCGGGTTCATGTTCGACGAGATCACCGCCTCCAGCCTGGTCAAGGTGGACCTGGACGGCAAGATCGTGGACCCCACGCCGCACAAGATCCACGCCGCCGGCTTCATCATCCACAGCGCGGTGCATGGCGCGCGCGAGGACGCGCACTGCGTGATCCATTCCCACACCCGCGCCGGCATGGCCCTGTCCATGCTCAAGTGCGGGTTGCTGCCGCTGTCGCAGCACGCGATGCTGTTCCACGACCGCATCGGCTACCACGGCTCCGAGGGTCTGGCGCTGGACACCGACGAGCGCGGCCGGCTGGTGCGCGACCTCGGCAGCAACGCCATCCTGATGCTGCGCAACCACGGCACGCTGGTGGTCGGCAAGACCGTGCCGGAGGCCTTCAGCATGATGTGGCACCTGGAAAAGGCGATGCAGGCGCAGCTCGACGCCATGGCCACCGGCGCCGAACTGACCACGCCGTCCGACGACGTCGCGATAAACACCGCGCGCCAGGGCTTCACCAGCGAGCCGCTGCCGCAGTACACCGACGGCAAGAGCCCGCTGGGCTGGCTGGAATGGCCCGCGCTGCTGCGCAGGCTGGACCGGCTCGATCCCACGTTCCGCGAGTGATGCCGCCGATGGCCCGTATCCAGTCCGGAGTGCCCGCATGAAGGTCGCGGTGATGGGCGCGGGCGGCATCGGCGCCTACCTCGGCGCCATGCTGGCGCGGGCGGGCAACGAGGTCACGCTGGTCTGCCGCGGGGCAAACCTGCAGGCCATCCGCGCAAACGGGCTGAAGCTGGTGCGCCATGCGGAAACCGACACGATCCGCAACCTCACCGCCACCGATGACCCGTCCGGCGTGGGCCCGGTGGACGTGGTGCTCCAGTGCGCCAAGCTCTACGACCTCGCCGCCACCACGCGCCTGGCCCTGCCGATGATCGGTCCTGGGACCATGGTGGTGCCGGTGCAGAACGGTGTGGTCGCCCACGAGGAAATCGGCGCCGTCGCCGGCGCCGCGCACGCACTGGCCGGCATGGTGTTCCTTTCCTCGCACCTGTCCGCACCCGGCGAGGTGACCCAGCGCAGTCCCAGCGACCGCATCGTGTTCGGCGAGCCCGGCGGCGGCGTGTCGGCCCGGGCGGGTGCCTTCCGCGACGCGCTGGTCGAGGCCGGCGTCGAGGCGGTGGCCTCGGACTACATCCTGGGCGACATCTGGAGCAAGTTCGTCGCGCAGGCCGGCACGGCCAGCATTGCCTGCCTGTCCCGCCAGCCGGTGGGCGAGTTGTGCGCCCGCCCCGGCCTGCTCGCCGCGATGACCCTCGCCATGCGCGAAGCCGAGGCCGTCGGCCGCGCGCTGGGCGTACGGCTGCTAGAGGGCGTGGTGGACAAGGGCATCGCGTTCAACCGCAGCGTTCGCCCGTCGACGCGCATCTCCATGCTCGAGGACCTGGAGGCCGGCAAGCCGCTGGAACTCGAGTGGTCCAGCGGCTACCTCGTGCGCGAGGGGCGGCGACTGGGCATCCCGGTCCCCACCCACGAACTGGCTTACGCCTGCCTCGGCCCGCACGCCGCCGGCCGCAGGGCGGCCGCGTGAACGCGCAAGGGCCGCGGGATACCGCTTGCGGGAGCATGAACCGAGGCACATAACCACGCCCGGCGAACCGGGCACAACGAGGAGGAGGGATCCATGAGGAGGATCGCTGTCGCAGTTGCAGTCTCGCTGGCCGCCGCGTTCGCGGTATCCGGCGCGGCGCGGGCCCAGCAGTGGCCCACGGCGCCGGTGCGCGTGATCGTCAACATCGCCCCGGGCGGCGTTGCCGACCGCACCATCCGCATGCTCGCGCCGAAGCTGGGCGAGCACCTCGGCCGGCCGCTCGTGATCGAGAACCGGCCCGGGGGCGAGGGCTACATCGGCTTCGAGACCGCCGCCCGCGCCGAGCCGGACGGCCACACCATGCTGTTCTCCCCCGGCAGCACGATGATGATCACGCCGCACCTGGTCAAGCGCCCGGATTTCGATCCGACCCGCCAGTTGCTGCCGGTGGCCCCCTTCGTCCGCATCAGCATGTTCCTGGTGGTCAAGCCGTCGCTGGCCGCGAAGAACGTCACCGAGCTCATATCCCTGGCACGCAGCAGCCCGGGACGCCTGGCATACGGCACCGCCGGGACCGGATCGGCGCTACACATCGCCGCCGCCGTGTTCAGCCGCGAGGCGAAGGTGGAACTGAACCACATCCCCTACAAGGGCGCCGGTCCCGCGATGACGGACCTGCTGGGCGGCCAGCTCGACCTGGTGTTCGACCCGGGCATCGGCCTGGAGCACGCGAAGGCCGGTCGCACGCGCATGCTGGCGGTGACCAGCGAGCAGCGCCATCCCGACTTCCCGGACGTCCCGACCATGATCGAGTCCGGCTACAAGGGCATCGACGGCGGCCCCTACTTCGGCCTGTTCGCACCGCTGAACACGCCACGCGAGGCGATCAACCGGATGAACCGCGAGGCACAGCGCGCGCTCGCGGAGCCGGACCTGCGCAGGCAGTTGCTCGCCACCGGACTGGAAGTCTCCCCGCCCATGACCCCCGAGGCCTATGGCGCCTACATCCGCGCCGAGAGCCAAGCCTACGCGAAGCTGCTGCCCGAGATCGGCGTGAAGGGCCAGTAAGGCCATGCGCGGCACCGGGAAGGATGTCCACCTCCAGATCCTGCTGACCCTGCCCGAGCCCGTGCGCCTGCGCTACCGGGACGGGCTGCTGGCGGCCTTCCCGGAGCTGCGCATCACCATCGCCGACCACCACTCGCGCGTCGGGCCGGACATCGCCACCGCCGACGTGCTGCTGACCTTCGCGCCCATGATGGCCGACGCAGTGCTGCGCGAGGCGCCGCGCCTGAAATGGATACAGGCGCTGGGCACCGGCACCGACGGCCTGCACGACCTGCCTTCGCTGCGGCCGGACGTGCTGCTCACCAGCGTGCACGGCATCCACGGCGACACCATGTCCGAGGCCGCGGTGATGGCGATGCTCGCGCTCGCGCGCAAGCTGCCGCGCGCCTTCCGCAACCAGCAGCAGGCGAAGTGGGACCGCGGCGCGCCCTCCAGCCTGCTGAAGGGAAAGACCGCCGCGATCTTCGGCGTGGGCGCGATCGCACTGGCGCTCGCCCCGCTGCTGCGCGCCTTCGGCATGCGCGTGGTCGGCATCAGTTCGTCACCCGGTCGCCGGGTCGAGGGATTCGACGAGATGCGCGGCAGCGACGACCTCGCCGCCGCGGTGCGCGACGCGGATCACCTCATCCTGCTCACGCCGTACACCGCGAAGACCCGCAACGCGGTCGACGCCGGCGTGCTGGCCGCGATGAAGCCCTCCGCATTCCTCATCAACCTCGCGCGCGGCGGCGTGGTGGACGAGGACGCCCTGCTCGCGGCCCTGCGCGACAAGCGCATCGCGGGCGCGGCGCTGGACGTATTCACCCGGGAGCCGCTGCCCCCCGACCATGCATTCTGGTCGCAGGAGAACGTGATCCTCACGCCGCACCTGGGCGGCTTCTACGACACCTACCCGGACAACGCGCTGCCCGTGGTCATCGAGAACATGCGCCGTTTCCTCGCCGGGCGCGGCGCGGACATGCTCAACCTCGTCGCGCGGACCTAGGCACCGACCTGGTCTCCGGCTTCGAACCGGACTTCGAACGTGACTTCGACCCGGACCTCGGCCCGGGCTCCGGACCCGGCTTCGAACCAGACCCAAGCCCCGACAACTGCAGCACCAGCATGCGCTCCAGTTCCGCGAGGCCCGTGCGCGCGTTCGGCCTGGGCCCCGCGATCCACCAGCGTATCGCTGCTGAATAGACGAAGAACAGGTGGCGCGCGACGAACTCGGCGTCCTCCGGGGTCCTGATGCGCCGCTCGTGCTGCGCGGTGCGGACCAGGCGAACGATGCCGGCGATCAGCCGCGAGCGGATCTTCAGGAAGGCGCCCGCCTGCTTGCCCTCGGAATAGAAGGTCAGTTCCTGCAGCAGGATGCGCGACAGCGCCGGCGTGGCGCCTAGGGCGCGGTAGTGCGGCGCGAAGATCGCCATCAGCTGCCCGACCAGCGGCTGCTCAGGGCGGGGCGCGGCCAGCGCCTCGTCGGCGAGCGCGTCCAGCTGGTCGTTGAAGATCAGGAACACCAGGTCGCGCTTGTCATCGGCGTAGTCGAACAGCGTGCCCAGCCCGACGCCGGCCTGGCGCGCGATGTCGCGCAGCGTGGCCGCCGCGTAACCGTGGCGCGCGAACAGCTCGCTCGCCGCCGCGCGTATGCGCTGGCGCTTGTCCTGCTTGTTGCGCTCGCGCCGGCCCGGCTCCGTCGCCGGGGCCGTTGTTCCGGCCAAGGTTTCCGCCAGGGGTTCCGCCAAGGGTTCCGCTAACATCCGTGCTGGTTTGCCTGCCATGCGGCGCATTCTAGGCCGCCCGGCATCCCCGCGGGACGCCGGCCTGCCCCAGCCCGCCTTCCCTGCCACCGCGCCGAACATGAAGCCCGACACCATGCTGCCCAGCCGCTCCACCTTCCACCGCATCCGCGGCCTCGACCTGCACGTGCGCACCTGGGATCCGCGCGGCGGCGGCCCGGACACCGGGGCGCCGGTGCTGGTGATGCTGCACGGCTGGATGGACGTGTCCGCCTCGTTCCAGTTCCTGGTCGACGCGCTGCAGGGCGGCTGGCGCGTGCTGGCGCCGGACTGGCGCGGCTTCGGGCTGAGCGGGCGCGATCCGGAGGGCGCCTATGCCTATCCCGATTACCTCGCCGACCTGGACGCCCTGCTCGAGGTGATCCACCCCGGCGCGCCGGCACGCCTGGTCGGCCACAGCCTGGGCGGCAACATCGCCTGCATCTATGCCTCGGCGCGGCCCGAGCGCGTGCGCTGCGTCGTGAACATCGATGCCTCGGGCCTGCGCGCGCGCAAGGCGGACGAAGCGCCGCAGTTGCTGCGCCAGTGGCTGGAGGAGACCAGGAAACCGCTGTCCAGCCGGCCGTATGCCGGCATGGAGGAGGTCACGCGGCGCATCCGCGAACTGAGCAGGCGCATCACGCCCGATCGCGCCGCATTCGTCGCCTCGCACTGGGGAGTGGCCCTGCCCGCCGGCGGCGCGGTGCTGCGCGCCGACCCAGCGCACCGCCGGCCCAGCCCCGTGATGTACCGCATCGACGAGGCGCGCGCCTACTGGCGCGCGGTGCAGGCCCCGGTGCTGTGGCTGGATGCGCGGCAGACCGAGAACCTCAAACGCCACGGCATCAGCAAGGCGGACCTCGCGCGCCGCCGCGCCTGCGTGCCGAACCTGACCCATGGCTACATCGAGGATGCCGGCCACATGGCGCACTGGGAACAGCCGGAGCAGCTCGCCGCGCTGATGGCGCCCTTCCTGGACGCTCAGGACCGCGACTGAGCGCCAGGCCCGCTCAGCCCGCCTTCGCCGGCCAGGCGTTGCGCCAGGTCCACCACACCGCGAAGGCGATGCCCGCGGCCACCATGCCGATCGCGACCACGCCGTCCCAGCCGTAGCGCGCCCAGGCGATGGAGCCGACGATGGCGCCGAGCGCGTGCGCGCCGAACATGTGCAGGAACAGGATGGAGTTCAGCCGGCTGGACGCGTTCGGGTCGATGGAAAAACTGGTTGCCTGGTTGGCCACCTGCGCGGTGCGCACGCCGAGGTCGAACACGATGGTGCCCAGCACCAGCATCGCGATCACGCCCTGCCCGGCCCACAGCAGCAGGAAGCCCGCGATCACGCCGGCCAGTCCGAGGCCGACATAGCGGCTGGGGCCGTTGCGGTCCACGCCGCGCCCGACGCGCGAGGCGACGAAGGCGCCGGCCGCGCCCGGGATCGCGAACAGCCCGGCCACTGCGCTGCCCAGGCCGAACTTCGCATACAGCATGGGCGAGATGGTGGCCCAGAACGCGCCGTAGCCCAGCAGCATCAGGCCCTGCATGCTCACCGCGTAGCGCAGCTTGCCGTAGCGGCGGTACAGCCCCCAGAGCGAGGCCATCAGCGCGAGGTAGCCGAGCTTGGTGGAGGTGCCGGTGCGCGGCAGGCGCATCGCCATCACCGGGACCAGCGCCAGCTGGATGGCGGCGGCGAACCAGAACGCGCCACGCCAGCCCGCCCATTGCGTGATCAGGCCGCTGGCGATGCGCCCGAACAGGATGCCGAGGAACACCCCAGTCATCACCTGCGACAGCACCCGCCCGCGCGCCTCGGGTGGGGCGATCTGCACGCCCACGGTGACCACATCCTGGGTCACCCCCGAGAGCGCGCCCACCAGGAAGCTCGCGACGATCAGCATCGGCAGCGAGACGGCGAAGCCGGCGGTGGTGAAAATCGCCACCAGAAGGCATAACTTGCTGATGATCAACAGCTTTTTCTCGACCCTGTCACCCAGCGGCGCGAGCAGCAGCAGGCCCAGTGCGTAACCGACCATGGTCGCCATGGGCACCAAACCCACGGTCTCGGCCGGCGCGTTGAAGTCGCTCGCCAGCACGGCGAGCATCGGCGCCTGGTAGTGCAGGTTGGCCGAGGTCAGGCCCGCGCCCAGCACCAGCGTGGCGAGCGTTCCCCGGCTGATATGGTCGGTCATGGCGTATGCGCGCTCGGGTGGCCGGCGCGTGCCGGCCCCGGGCAGGACGGTCCGCTCAGCGCTTCTCGAACTGCGTCTTGCCGAACAGGATCTCTCGCGCCTTCGGGTCGTACTGGCCGGGCGGCGTGGCCTTCTCGGCCAGCACCTGCACGCCGCGCTGTACCGCAGGACGCGCGGCGACCAGGTCGAACCAGGCCTTCAGGCGCGGGAACTCCTTCCAGTCCACGCCGTTGCGCTCGCTGGCGCGCAGCCACGGCCAGATCGCGATGTCGGCGATGCCGTACTCGTCGCCGCCCATGAACTTCGAGCGCGCCAGGCGCTTTTCCATCACGCCGTGCTGGCGGATGACTTCACTGGTGTAGCGGTTGATCGCGTACTCGATGCGCTCGGGCGCGGCATTCGACCGGAAGTGGTTGGCCTGCCCCATCATCGGGCCGACGCTGGCCATCTGGAACATCACCCACTGCAGCACGTCGTACTTGCCCGACACGCTTTTGGGCAGGAGCTTGCCGGTCTTGCCGGCCAGGTACACGAGGATCGCGCCGGACTCGAACAGCGCGTACGGGCCGCCGTCGGGGCCGTCGGAGTCCACGATCGCCGGGATGCGGTTGTTCGGTGAGATGGCGAGGAAACCCGGCTCGAACTGCTCGCCGTTGCGGATGTTGACCGCGTGCACCTTGTACGCCAGCCCGGTCTCCTCGAGCATGATGTGCACCTTGAGCCCGTTGGGCGTGGGCCAGCTGTAGACGTCGATCATCGCGCGCTCCCCCTCGGGTTGGTTGGTGGCGGTCCCCGGCGCGGCCTCAGGCCTTCAGCGCCTGGGCCGCCTGCTTCACCGCCTTGATGATGTTCACGTAGCCGGTGCAGCGGCACAGGTTGCCTTCCAGCCCGTGCAGGATGTCCTCGTCGCTCGGGTTGGGCGTCTCCTTCAGCAGCCCGGCGCTCGCCATGATCATGCCCGGCGTGCAGAAGCCGCACTGCAGGCCGTGGCACTCGGAGAACGCCTGCTGCACCGGGTGCAGCGCGTCGCCCTTGCCGTGCGTGGCGGCCAGGCCCTCGATGGTCACCACTTCCGAGCCCGAGGCCTGCGCCGCGAGCATGGTGCAGGACTTCACCGCGCGGCCGTTCACGTGCACCGTGCAGCATCCGCACTGGCTGGTGTCGCAGCCGATGTGCGTGCCGGTCAGTCCCATCGTGTCGCGCAGCAGGTCCACCAGCAGGGTGCGGTCCTCGACCTCGTGCGTCGCCTTCTTGCCATTCACCGTCAGTTCAACCTTGGCCATGTCTGTTTCCTTGCTGAGTGATCAGGCCGCCCGGCGTGCCGAGCGGATCGCCTGCCAGACCCGTGCGGGCGTGGCGGGCATGTCGAAATGCGGGACCCCGGCGGCGCGCAGCGCGTCGCCGATGGCGTTCATCATGGTGGGCAGCGAGCCGGTGGTGCCGGCCTCGCCCACGCCCTTGGCGCCCAGCGGGTTGGTCGGGCTGGGCACGGACTCGTCGAACACCTGCACCGCGCCGAGGATGCCGGCGCGCGGCATGGTGTAGTCCATGAAGCTGCCGGTGAGCATCTGGCCGGTCTCCGCGTCGTAGGCCACCTGCTCGCCCAGCACCTGGCCGATGCCCTGCGCCATGCCGCCCTGGATCTGCGCCTCGACCAGGGTGTGGTTGATGACCACCCCGGCGTCGTCCACCGCGGTGTAGCGGATGATGCGCGTGGTGCCCGTGCCCGGGTCGATCTCCACCTCGGCGATGTGGCAGCCCGCCGGGAAGGTACGGTGCAGCGGCACCTCGCCGGTGGTGTCCAGCGGATGCGTCGGCCCGCCCGCGTGCTTCTTGATCACCTCGGTCATCGTGACCTTGCGGTCGGTGCCCTTGACCACGTAGGTGCCGTCCTTGAACTCGACGTCGGCGGGGGCGGCCTCCAGCATCTCGGAGGCCAGGTCCAGGCCCTTCCTCACCACTTCCTCGGCGCCGAGCTTGAACGCCCCGCCCTGCGCCTGCGTGGAGCGCGAGCCGATGGTGCCCGAACCCATCAGCGCCGGGCCGTCCGGGTCGCTGCCGTGCAGGTGGATGTCGGTCGCGGGGATGCCCATGATCCCGGCGACGATCTCCGGATACACCGTCTCGTGGCTCTGGCCGTTGGAGGTGGCGACCGTGTAGATCTGCGCCTGCCCGTCCTTGTCGAAGCGGATCGCCGTCTGGTCCTTGGGCGCGGCGCCGCCGCCCGCGGGCTCGACGAACAGCGCCATGCCGATGCCGCGCAGCAGGCCGCGCTTGCCCGCTTCAGCGCGGCGCGCCTCGAAGCCGTCCCAGCCGGATTCCTTGCGGGCGCGCTCCATCAATGCCGGGTAGTCGCCGCTGTCGTAGACGATGCCCATCGGCGTCGTGTACGGGAACAGGTCACGCGTCAGCGCGTTGCGGCGGCGGATCTCGACGCGGTCGATGCCCGCCACCTTGGCGGCCTCGTCGACCAGGCGCTCGACGAAGTAGGCCACGTCCGGCCGGCCCGCGCCACGGTAGGCGTTGGTCGGCGTGGTGTTGGTCATCAGCAGGCGGTGGCGGCCGTAGGCCACCGGGATGCGGTAGGCGCCGGTACCCATGGCATTGCCGTTGGAGGTGTTGGTCAGCGGACCGGCGCCGGTGAGGTAGGCGCCCTGGTCGCACAGCCAGTCGGCGCGTATCGCGAGGAACTTGCCGTCCTTGTCCATCGCGATCTCGCCCGACAGGCGCGTGGCGCGGCCGTGCGCGTCGGTCAGGAAGTTCTCCGAGCGCGAGGCCACCCACTTGATCGGGCGGCCGAGCTTGCGCGCCGCATGCAGCAGCGCGACGTACTCGGGATAGGGCTCGGTGCGCGCGCCGAAGCCGCCGCCCACGTCCACCATGTCCACGCGCACCTTCTCCGGCGGCACCGCGAGGCGTGCCGACAGCGCGGCGCGCATCATGCCGCCGCCCTGGTTGGAACAGCGGATCTCGTAGCGCTCGGCCTGCGCGTTCCAGTTGGCCAGCACCGCGCGGGTTTCCATCGGGTTGGGCGCGACGCGCGGGCTTTCCACCGTGACCCGGGCCACCATCGCGGCCGAGGCCATCGCGGCGGCGGTCGCCGCCTCGTTGCCGTACTCGTAGTCGAACGGGATGTTGGCCGGCACGTCCTCGTGCACCAGCGTGGCGGCTGCCAGCGCGACCTCGAAGCCGACCACGGCCGGCAGGTCCTCGTACTCGACCTGCACCAGTTCGGCGGCGTCACGCGCGATGAGGGCCGACTCGGCCAGCACCAGCGCGACTTCCTCGCCGACGAAGCGCACCTTGTCGCGCGCCAGGATAGGCCGCTGGGTGTTGATGATCTTGCTGCCGCCGCGTCCCGGGTAGCTCACCATGCAGGGCGGCGAGACGAAGGGGGTGTCGGCGAAGTCCGCGCCCGAGTACACCGCGACCACGCCGGGATGGGCGCGCGCCGCGGCGACATCGACCGAGAGGATCTTCGCGTGCGCGCGGTCGGCGCGCACGAAGCTCGCGTACAGCTGGCCGGACAGGCTCCAGTCGGAGGTGTAGCGGCCCTTGCCGGTGATCAGCCGGCCGTCTTCACGGCGGCCCTTGAAGTCATGTCCCATGTCAGGCTCCGGCGACCGGGGTGGCTGAGATCAGGGCGGCGGCGCGGCTGGCCATCACCTTCACCAGGTTGGCGCGGTACTCCGCCGGCGCGTGCAGGTCCGCGTTCAGGCCCTCGGCGCTGACTGCCAGCGGCTCGATCGCCTTGGCCGACAGGTCCTTGGCCAGCGCGGCCTCGGCTTCCTTCCAGCGGTACACGCCGGGCGCGGCACCGGTCACCGCGACGCGCACGCCGCTGGCCACTTTCGCGATGAACACGCCGGTCATCGCATAGCCCGAGGCCGGGTGCGGGAACTTCATGTACGCGGCCTTCTGCGGGATCGGGAACTCGAAGCGGGTGACGATCTCGCCCTCGCCCAGCGCGGTCTCGAACGTGCCCTTGAAGAAATCATCGGCGGCGATCTGGCGCTTGTTGGTCACGATGGTCGCGCCCAGCCCGAGCACCGCGGACGGGTAGTCGGCCGCCGGATCGTTGTTCGACACCGAGCCGCCCATCGTGCCCTGGTTGCGCACCTGCGGGTCGCCTATGCCCTTGGCCAGCAGCGCCAGCGCCGGGATCGCGGCCTTGACCACGTCCGAGTTCGCGACCTCGACGTGGCGCACGCCCGCGCCGACCACCAGCTTGTCACCGACCTTGTCGATCTTGCGCAGCTCGGCGATGCCGGAGATGTCCACCAGCATGGACGGCGCGGCCAGGCGCTGCTTGAGCGTGGGGATCAGGGTCATGCCGCCCGCCAGCAGCTTGGCGTCCGGGTTCTTGGCGAGCAGGTCGGCGGCTTCGGCGACGCTGGTGGCGCGCCGGTAGGTCAATGCGTACACGGTGTGTTCCTCGCTGGTGTGGCGCGCCCGCCGGGCGGCGCCGGGTTCGGTCAGTGCGGTGCAACAAGTGCGGCGACCCGCCTATTGTCGCCGAAGATGGGCGTCCGTTGGACACGGCCGGACGGGAAACGCTTCCCGCATCGCGGGGGTGCCGACCCGGGCGGATCCCGGCCCTCAGGTTGCGGGCTGGACGCCCCGGAACTGCGCTTCCATCTCGCGCCGGATGCTGACCGCCTCGCTGGCGGCGTCCAGCGCGACGTCCGACCAGCGCACCGGGCTGCCGGCCGGCACCGGGTTCACCAGCTTCAGCTTGTGGGCCAGGCCCAGCGGCAGCCCGCCCAGCGCGAGCGAATCGGCAGCCGGCATCAGCCGGCCGTACACCGTGTAGCCACCCTCGCCGTCCAGCAGTTCACCCGCCTTCAGGTCGCGCTTGGCGGTGGCCACCACGTCGCCGACGAAACCGCGCGCGCAGCCGGTGGGCTCGCGCCGCAGCCCGACCGAGGCGACGCTGATGGCCAGTTCCAGGCCGATCAGGTGGTAGGGCTTGTACAACGAGGCGTAGCGCCCGCTGTCGTCGGTCTTCAGGCCGTACTCGGAAAAGCAGCGCATCACATAGTCCGAATCGGCGGCAAAGGTCACGTACACGCCCCAGCGCAGGTCGCGGAACACCGGCCGCGCGTCGCGCTCGACGCTGGAGATCACCTCGACCTGCCCGGCGTGGTGCAGCTGGCCACCGTGCTCGCGCGGGCGCAGCACCATCGGCAGGTCGTCCACGCCGCAGGGCGGGAACTGCAGGCCGTCCGGCGCGGGTACCAGGCCGGTGGCATTGGCCACCGCCGCCATCTCGATCGCCGACTTGGTGCCGTCGAGGAAGGAGTTGAACATCTGCGCGTTGAAGTCGCCCTTGGCGACCTGCTCGGGCGTGAAGCCGTAGTGGCCCCAGACCGTCTCGGGCGTGGACTGGTGGTAGCTGGGCAGGTACTTGGTGCCCTTGCCGGCCGCGACCACGCGGAATCCGGCGGCACGCGCCCAGTCCACCATCTCGCAGATCAGCGCCGGCTGGTCGCCATAGGCCAGCGAATAGACGATGCCGGCTTCCTCGGCACACCTGGCCAGCAACGGCCCCGCCAGCGCGTCAGCTTCGACGTTGACCATGACGATGTGCTTCTTGTATTCGCAGCAAGCCAGCACGTGCGAGATGCC
>CAIVVS010000053.1 GCA_903909415.1 uncultured Pseudomonadota bacterium
AGCTGCGGCGGTTCGGACATCCGGCCGGCGCAGCATGGTGCTGCGGCGGTTCGGACATCCGGCCGGCGCAGCATGGTGCTGCGGCGTATCGTTGGATCGGGTTCGGAACGAAAGCGGCACCACAGGAGAAGCGCCATGAAGCAACCAATGGTCGGCATCCACGGGCTGGGGCCCGGGGACGAGAAGGACCCGGCGCGGCTGATGGGCATGATCGTGGCCCTGGCTGGCGAGGTCTACGTGCTGCGCGCCGAGGTCGAGCGCATGCGCCTGGCGCTGCGCGACTCGGGTGCGCTCGATGACGCCGCGCTGATCGCCGCCGGTGAGTCGCGCGAGATGAACGACTTCCTGCTCGAGGAAGAGGGCGCCTTCGCCAGCACCGTGCTGCGGCCCTTCTCGCATCCCGATGACGCGCCGGACATCAGCCCCTTCCTGGAGGAACGATGAACGCGCCGCTGCCGTCGCACGCTTACCGGATCAGCTTCCGGTCGCAGGCCTACCAGAGCTACATCGCCGGGCTCAAGGCCTACTGGGGCGGCGAGCTCTACCGCGAGGTGGTGGAGCGCGCCGAGGGCCTCAAGGCGCCGGACGCGGACGCCGTCGAACGGGGCATGCGCGGTGACGCCGCCTACCGCCTGTACGGCTGGCTGGAGCGGCGCGTGCAGCAGTTCAAGTGGTCTGGCCGCCATGGCTTCCACACCGAGGTGATGGCGCAGCGCGAGGCGCTGGCGCCGCTGCTCGCCGCAGTGCCGGTGGAGGTGCCGGGCAAGCTGAAGCTCGACCCGCAGCTGAAGATGCCCGACTACATCACCGAGACCGAGACCCACCAGCAGCCCGGCGGCCTGTGGAAGGACCTGGTCAACGCCTATACGCTGGCTTGGTACGCGCGCGGACCGAGCTTCTCCGGCACCAGCCCGGACGTGCTGGTGGACTGGTACTCGAAACTGATCCGCGAGAAATGCGTGGCGCGCGGACTCGTGCCCAAGGCGATCGCCGACCTCGGCTGCTCGGCCGGGCGCTCCACGCGGGCGATCAAGCGGGCGCTGCCCGACGCCAAGCTCTACGGCTGCGAGATCTGCGAGCCCATGGTGCGCCACGGCCACCTGCGCTCGCAGGACGAAGGCACCGACATCACGCTCTACCAGCGCAACGCCGAGGACCTGGGCTGCTTCGCCGACGCCAGCCTGGACGTGGTCGCCTCGCACTGGCTGTTCCACGAGATGCCGCCGCGCGCGATACGCAACTCCATCCGCGAGTCGCTGCGCGTGCTGCGGCCCGGCGGCCTGTTCGTGATGTACGACATGCTGATCTCCCCGGGCGGCGTGGTCGGCGACTGGCTGCACACCGGCTATGCGGCGCGCAACAACGAGCCCTTCGCCCACACCCTGGTGGAGATGAACCTGAAGCAGGCGCTCGAGGAGGCGGGCTTCACCGACGTGAAGCTGGAGCTCACCAGCCCGCAACATCCCGGGCCGGACATCCCCGCGAAGCTGCCGCCCAACCGCCTGCACTACATGACCTTCGTGTCGGCCTGGGCGCCGAAGCCATGAAGGCGCGGATGCGACACACCCTGCTCGCGCTGCTGCTGGGCGCAGCCTGCTGCGGCCAGGCCGCGGCTCAGTCCACCACGCAGTCCGCCACGCAGGCCGCGCCCTATCCCTCGCGCGCCATCCGCATGGTGGTGCCCTTTCCGCCGGGCGGGCCGAACGACATCGTCGGGCGCACCATCGGCCAGAAGCTGCAGGAACGCTGGGGCCAGGCGGTGGTGATCGACAACCGCCCGGGCGCCAGCTCGGTGATCGGCACCGAGTTCGTGGTCAAGTCGCCGCCCGACGGCTACACGCTGATGGTGGGCGGGCCCAGCCTCGCGCTGACGCGCTTCCTGTTCAGCAAGGCGCCCTACGACGTGGACCGCGACCTCGCGCCTGTGATCCTGGTCGCCAAGATCCCCAACGTGCTGCTGGTGCATCCTTCCGTGCCGGCGCGCAACGTCGCCGAGCTGGTGGCGCTGGCGCGCGCCAAGCCGGGCGTGCTGAACTACGGCTCCACCGGCACAGGCACCGCGACCCACCTGTTCGCCGCGTTGTTCGAGCGAATCGCGGGCGTGAAGCTGAACCACATACCCTACAAGGGGACGGCGCCGGCGGTGAACGACCTGCTGGCCGGGCAGATCGAGATCCTGTTCGACAGCCTGAGCACCGCGCTGCCCAACCTGCGCGCCGGCAAGGTGCGCGCCCTGGGCATCACCAACTCGACGCGCTCGCCCTCCGCGCCGGACATCCCGACCCTGGCCGAGGAAGGCGTGACCGGCTACGAGGCGGTGGGCTGGTTCGGCATCGTCGCGCCGGCGAAGGTGCCCGAGCCGGTGATCGCCGCGCTGAACGCGGAGATCGCGCAGGTCATCCGCCTGCCCGACGTGAAGGAGCGGCTCGCGCGACTGGGCGGGGAGCCGGCCGCGGGCTCGGCGGCGGACTTCGGCGCCTACATCCGCGTCGAGGCTGATCGCTGGGGACGGGTGATGCGCGAGGCCGGCGTGAAGATGGAGTAGCGCGGGCGGAAGTTCTGCGGCGCCACCGCCCGAGAAAATGCCGAAAAACGCATTAAGTGGCTGATTTAATTAAATAAATTGCCACTTCCCGGGCGGGATATCACGCGGCGCTTTGCATCAGCGCCTTGAGCCGGGACAGCGCCTCGTCCACCTCCCGACCCTTCTGTTCGATCGCGGTCAGCAGTTCGGCAGGCGTGCGGGTGTCCTCGACCTTGCGCTCGCGCGGGTTCACCGCCTTCAGGTCATAGACCGCGTCCTCGATCGTCTGTGCCTTGTTCAGCGAATCGCGGCCCGCCTTGTCGCACTCCAGCGCCTGCTGCACGAGCTTGTCCGCCTGCGCGTCCTTGCCTGCCTTGCGCAGCGTCTTGGCCTCGTCGCGCAAGGCCAGCGCGCGCTCACGGTTCTGCTCCGCCTCGCGGCGGTGCGGTGCCGCGTCCTCGTTCGCCTTGCGCTTGCGCTCGGCGAAGTCCACCGTCCAGCTGTGCTCGGTTTCCGCCTCGGGCGTGCCGCGCTTGTCCAGCAGCGCGAAGAACTCGTTGAACTGTGCGCGCGTCAGCGGCGTTTTCTTGCCGACCTTGATGTGTGAGAGGTCGTAGTACCAGATGCGCTCCGTCTTGCGGCCACGGGTGAAGAACACCAGGTTGGTCTTCACGCCGGCGCCGGAACCGGTGAACGCGCCGCCTGGCAGGCTGACGATGCACCACAGGTCGCACTCGTCGAGCAGCTTGCGCTTGGTCCGGGTGAAGGACTCCTCGTTGGTGCGGTAGAGGAGGCCCTCGTCCAGCACGATGCCGCACTTGCCGCCCGGCTCCAGCATCTGCATCACGTATTGAACGAACAGCACCTGCGTTGCGCGGGTCTTGAAGGCGAACGGCCCCTGCGCTTCCTTGCCTTCCTTGCCGCCGAACGGCGGATTGGTCAGCACGATGCCGAAGCGGTCCGGCGCTCCCTCCCAAAGTCCGCCGTAGACCGTCTGGCCGGACAGCGTGTTGCCGTGCCACAGGTGCGGCTCGTCAATGCCGTGCAGCATCAGGTTGGCGAGCGCGATCGGGTAGGCCAGGTTGTCCTTCTCCCGGCCGTAGAAGGTGCGGTGTTTGAGCGCGTCCAGCGCATCCGTGGTGAGTTCGCCGCCGCGTGCGCGCATGTGCTCGGCCGCCTCGGCGAGGAAGCCGCCGGTGCCGCAGCATGGGTCGCACACCGTCTGGCCCAACTTGGGATCGACCGTCTCCACCATCACCCGGATCAGCTCGCGCGGCGTGTAGAACTGCCCGCCGTCGGAGTTCTTTTCGCCCATCTTGAGCAGCAGGCCCTCGTACACCTGCGACAGCATGAACTGGTGCTGGGTGTCGGTCCCCGCCAGTCGCAGCGCATGCACGCGGTCCAGCACGTCGGCGAAGTTGCCTTCCGTGTCGATCCGCACCCGCTCGATAGGCGCGATGATTTCGCTGATCACTTTCTGCTTGGGCGTGGCGCCGGGCTGGTCGCGCAGGCCGCGAAGCATTGGCAGCAGCTGGGCGTTCACGAAGGCAAAGTAGTCGCCGCGCTTGCTTTCCTGCAGCTCGCGGCGCTTCCAGCCCAGCGGCTTGCCGTCGTCGGTGGTCTTCGGCTCGCCCTTCTGGTCCCAGGGTGCGGCCCAGTCCTGCCAGCGGTACGGCGACGCCAGGGTTGCGGTGTAGGCCAGTCCCAGCGCCTCGGCTTCCTCGCGCTCGATGGCTTCCTGCTCGTCCAGCACGCGCAGGAACAGGATCCAGGTCAACTCGGGCACGTACTGCAACGCGCTGCCGCAGTTGGACCGGCGCAGCACGTCGCATATTTGCCAGACGGCCTGGTTGAGCGCTTGCGGGCCGGAGAGTCCGGCTCCAGGAGCGGGTTTTATCTTCTTGGCTTTCGGGACTTCAGGGGCTGCTGCGTTCTTCTTCTTGGGCATCTTCATTCCGGTTGGCCGAAAGCGTCGGCCAGGAGCTTCTGCGGCAGTCGTTCGATCTCTGCCCGGCGCGCGGTCAATTGCTCGGACAGGGCTTTTGCGGCCGCCAGCCGCTCGCGCAGCGTACGCGCGATGCGGCGCTGTTCGGCGATATCAGGGGCGCAGACATGGAGCGATTCGATGGTCTGCATGTAGATGGTCTTGATTACCGAGCCGCTGCCAAGGTCGCGCAGGTAGTCCTGCGCAGCCATGAAGGCATACATCAGGAACTCGGGGTCAAGTTTCGTTTGGTCGCAGATCCAGTTCGCAAAATGCTGGCTGGTCGCCATGGGTTTGCCAAGGATGGTGACGTAGCCGATGGACGCATCGCGGCACAGGCAGACCGTGCCGGCGGGCAGCAAGCGGGCCGAGGAATTCGCGAGCCCCGCGTCGTTGGTGGTTTCGCTTGTCTCATAGGCGAACTGGCCGTGCAGCTTGCGGATATCCGGCAGCGCCAGCCATGGCACCTTGCCGCCCCACCACTCGGGATGACGTCGGCTTGGGGTGTGACCGGATTCGAGTCGTGCGACTTCGCGCAAGGTGAGCCACCGCCATCCTGAGACTTCGTCAAGCTCGTCGGGCTGTACCGAAACAGCCGAGGGTTCAGGAAAGAATTCAGTGAGTTGAGCGCGAACCAATCTCGCTGATAGCGCCAATTGCTCGTTGCAAGCTGCAAGCGCTTCCCGGGAGATATGTACATGGTTCTCTATACGACTTGCGATTTCTTCCTGTTGCGAAAGCGGGGGGAAGCAGATCGGTATCGAGAGAATCTCGGAAATCTGAAGATTCTGGATATTTGCGCCCCGGGTCTTTTCCTCGCGCCACCTCTTGAAATGCGGGCCTCGTAGCCATTGCGCTAGATATCGCGGAGAAAATCCGCTTCGACAGCGCAGGATGGCGCAAAACGCACCAACCGTACCGGAGAAAGGTTGGTCAAGCATTGCGGTCTTGCCAACCAATGCCGGGCTGCCTGAAGACACCGCAATAACGACGTCGTTCGTTTGCAGCAGCTGGCTGCTCGACACGTTTGATGCAGGAATCCAAACTAGATCCGTCTCAACAAGCAACCGATCTTGAATGTTGCCCGCACGGAGAACGGGTATGTGGCCGGGTGTGACGGAGTTTCTTACGTCGCGTTTGTCAAAGCTGACGCCGCGAACAACTTCAATTACGTCGCCTAGCTTGCTCATGGATTTCATGCAGAAAAGAGCCTCGACTTTGTGTCAAGGAATGCCATCGCTGGATTGCCTAGACCTCGCAGTCCAGCTAGGCCGCCAGCAGTCTGAATCGAAGGAACTCGCCAAATTTCACGGTTCTCCAATGCAGCGGTTCCGCTTCTCTCGAACTGTCCGGCAATGCCGAGGATCACCTGCTTCGCCGGTGACGGCATGCCTTCCAGCCAAGCCTCATTTTTGAACCGGAACGCCAGGCTGCGATCCAGCCGGGTACGCGGTTTGACGGCATAGCCCAATTCCGCCAGCACATCGTAGAGGTCGTAATCCAACTTCGCGTCGACCAGCTGGATCGTTGTCGGAGAGCCATGCGAGGATACCAACGCGGACATCAGCTCTCCGCGCTCGACCGGCGTGATCCAGCGTTCGCGGAACTGTTGCAGGTTGGCGGCCTCAGCCTTCAGTCTTGCCGCCAGATCCTGCTTGTATTCCTCGTAGGGAATAGGCGCGAGCTTGCCGTCGCGCTCGCCGAGGATCAGGTGGCCGCCTTCCTTGACCTGCACGCTGAAGCCACCGGCAATAAGCGTCGGCTCGACGTCATCACCGCCACTCCCACCCCCGCCCGGACGGGGCGGCGGGGTGATGAATTCGCGGCCGAACAGGCGGACCATGTTGGTGTAGTCGTAGAGCCGGAACATCAGCTTGCCGCTGGCCTCGTCGATGCGCGTGCCGCGCCCCACCATCTGGTGGAAGACGATGGCGGACTCCAGGTAGCGGAAGAACACGATGTTGCGCACGCAGGGCACGTCCAAGCCGGTGGACAGCAGGTCCACGGTGGTGGCGATGAACCAGGACGACAGGTTGCCGCGCAGGTCCTGGACCATCTTGTTGCCCTGGCTCATGGAGGTGCACTTGAACGCGTAGGGCTCGGCGCGGGCGCGGTCGTTCGCGCGGCACCACTCGGCATAGCGGTTGTTCAGGTGGCTGGCCACCCGGTCCGCGTGGGCGTCGGCGGCGCAGAAGATGATGGTCTTCTGTTCCGGGCCGCCGGTGTCCAGCAGGTACTGGAACAGGTCGTCGCACATGGCGATCACCCGCTCGGGAATCTGCAGCTTGGCGTCGTAGTCCCTGGGGTTGTAGAGGTCGCGGACCTCGTTCTCCTTGGCGCGCTTGCCGGTGCTGGCGTGCCTGGCCTTGTGGGCTATGACCTCCTGCTTGGGCAGGCTGGCCGCGTCGATGGACACCCGGCCCTGCCGGATCTCGCAGGGCGCGAGGTAGCCATCTTCGATGCCCTGCGCCAGCGAGTAGTCGTACACAGGCTCACCGAAATGCCGCAGGTTGTCGGCCGTGATCTGCTGGTCGTCATTCGAGCCGCTGAGTGCGCGCGGGGTGGCGGTCAGGCCGATCTGGAACGCGTCCGGGTTGCGCGTCAGCACCTCCGACCAGGTGCCCCAGGCGGAACGGTGGCACTCGTCGATGATGATGTGGCTGAAATGGTTCTCCGGGTAGTGCTGGCGGAGGAAAGACGCATCGCCCTCCTGGTGGATGCCCAGCGACTGGTAGGTGGCGATATGGACCCGGGCGTTCTTGGCTTCGTTGTTGCCGTTGGCGTCCTCGGCGACGATCTTGGCATCCGCGCCGAACACGTTGTGAAACTGTGCATGGGCCTGGGTGCGAAGTTCGTCCCGGTCCACGAGGAACAGCGCGCGCTTCAACTGGCCGCCGTCGGACAGGCGCTGGAGTATGCCCACGGAAATGCTGGTCTTGCCGGCGCCCGTCGCCAGGGACAGCAGGGCGCGCTTGGGTGTCGAGCCTGCGTCCGCAAGCGCGGCCCGCTCCAGCACCGCGCGGATGGCCGCGTCCTGGTAGTAGCGGGGCCGGTTGCCCGCGACGCTGTAGCCGGCCAGCAGCGGGCCGATGCCCTGCGAGTCCTCCTTGATGCCGGAGGCGGAGAACCAGCGCTGGCGCAGCTCCGCCGGCGTCGGAAAGTCGGAGATCGGCCGGGGGTCGCTGGTCTTTCCGGTAAAGACGTCGTATTCGACGAACAGGTGCCCGTTGGTCGAGTAGACGAACTTGACGGCATGCAGCCGGGCGTAATCCTTGACCTGCTCCAGGCCGTGGGTCGGCGGGAGCGCTTCCTTCTTGGCCTCGACGAAGGCCAGGGTGAGGGGATGGGCGTGTTCGCCGACATAGGCGCGCAGCAGGTAGTCGACGCGTCCCCGGCCGCGCTTGAGCGGCTTGCCGTCCAGGATGTCGATGCGCACGGCGCCCTGTTCCCGGTGGATCTCGCCGTGGGAATCGCGCTGACCGTCCTTCACCAGCTCGATCCAGTTCCGGGCGTGCAGGGCCGGGTCGATCAGCTTGGCGCGGGTATCGGCTTCGTTGAACTTGGAGGTCGCCACGTCAGCTTTGCGGGATAGGGGCCTGCAGGTCGGGACGGGACAGGAGCAGGAAGGATAGCAGCCCCGCCCGGCGGGCCAGGCAGGGGCGTCGCGGCCCCGGGGACTCGGAGCTCAGCCCGACTCGACAACCGGTCTGCGGCGTCATACAATGAATTAACCCATGAGGTTAATCCACAATCCGCCTCCGAGCAAACTGCCGGCCCGTGCCGCCAGTTTGGTGGTGCCCGCTTTTGCTTCCCGGCCTGGTCGGGCAACGCCTTCGGGGCCGGCGCTGTGCTGATCGGTTTCGAGGATGAACGGTCGCAGAAGCTGTTCAATTCGGACAAGGCGCTTGTGCGGGCCTTTGGCCCGAAAGACGCCAAGTTGATCAGGCAGCGGCTGGATGACCTCCGCGCCGTGGCGACGCTGGAGGCGGCCAGGGCGCTGCCGGGCAAGCTGGAGGAGTTGAGTGCCGACCGCAAGGGGCAATTCTCCATGCGGCTGGTCGGTGGGATGCGATTGATTTTTCGTCCGACCGAGCAGCCGCCGGCGAAGAAGGCCGACGGCGGCATCGACTGGAAGCAGGTGAAGGCCATCACGATCATTGAAGCAGGGGACTACCATGACTGACATGCAATGGAGCTATTCCCCGAGTACCGTCAGCGCTCCCGGCGCAACCTTGCAGGAGCTGCTGGACGAGCGGGGGATGAACCAGAAGGAACTGGCGGCGCGCACCGGCCGCCCCGTCAAGACGATCAACGAGATCATCAGGGGCAAGGCGCAAATCACGCCAGAAACGGCCGTGCAGCTCGAACGCGCCCTTGGCCTGCCCGCGACGTTCTGGAACGAGCGCGAGGCCCACTATCGCGGCTACCTTGCGCGCGTCGAGGCGGACCAGGCCGCCCTGAAATGGTTGGGCTGGCTGGACGAGCTTCCACTCAAGGAAATGATGGAAGCAGGCGTACTGCCGCGGACGCGGTTGTCCGCGTCGAATAGGCGTGGATTGCTCGATGCCTGCCTGCGATTCTTTGGCGTCGCGAGCCCGGAAGACTGGCGGAAGGTGTACCAAAAGCCTCAGACCGCCTACAAGCGGTTCATGGCAGACAAGAGTGATCCTGGTGCTGTAGCGGTCTGGCTAAGGCAAGGCGAGCTCGAGGCACAGAAACTCGACTGCGCGGCGTTCAACCGGGCCGGATTCAAGGTTGCACTGGACGAGATTCGCGGCCTGACTTGCGTGGCGCCCGAAGAGTTCTTGCCGAGGCTGACCAAGCTCTGTGCTCAAAACGGGGTCGCGCTTGCATTGGTGCCAGCCATCCCACGGGCGCATGTGGCTGGAGCTTCGCGTTGGATCAACAAGCGTGCGTTGATCCAGCTTTCACTTTACGGTAAATGGAATGACCGCTTCTGGTTCACCTTGTTTCATGAGGCGGGTCACATTCTTCTTCACGAGCGAGACGAAGTATTTCTTGATGACTTTAGCGACGCGCACAGAAAGAATCACTTTGAGCGCGAAGCCGACGAATTTGCTGCCAATCACCTAATCCCCGAGGGGAATGCGCAAATGCTTCGGACACTTCGTTCCGAAGTGTCGATCAGGGAATTCGCCAAACGAATTGGAATTCACCCAGGCATCGTGGTTGGTCGCCTGCAGCACGAGGGAATCCTGCCTTTTGGCACCCTTAACCACTTGAAAGAGCGCTATGCGTGGGCCAACGAGCGCAAATAGACGGTTGTATAACCCGCTCTAGTCGTTCTTCGCCGCCGAGGCGCGCGCCGCAGGCTGCCAGCGGCGCGCTTCGGCGGCCACGTACTCCGTGGTTCGCGCCAGGTCCAGGTCGGGGAACTCGAAGCCCTCGGGCTGCAGCCGCTCGCGCGTGTCCGGGGCCTGCATCGCCTTGCGGATCTCGCGGTTCAGGCTCTCGGCCACCGCCTCGGGCAGCTTCGCCGGGCCGGCGACGCCGAACCAGGTGATGCCGGTCAGGTCGGGGTAGCCCAGCTCGGTGAAGGTCGGCACCTCGGGCATGGTCGGGATGCGCCGGCTCGCGGTGGTCGCCAGCGCGCGCACCTTGCCCGCGCGCAGCTGCGGCCCCAGCACCGCGATGGTCAGCGGCCCGAGCTGCACGTGGCCGGCGACCAGGTCGGCGACCGCCGGGCCGGAGCCCTTGTAGGGGACGTGCGACAGCTGCACGCCGGCGAGCTGTCCGAACAGCGCGGCGATGATGTGCCCGTGCGTGCCGCTGCCGGGCGTGCCGTAGCTCACCGTCCCGGGCCTGGCCTTCGCCAGCGCGACCAGGCCGGCGAGGTCGCGTACCTCCGCCAGCGCCGGACCGACGCCCATCGCCGTGGGCGGGCCGCCGAGGATGGCGATGTGGGTGAAGTCGCGCAGCGTCTCGTACGGGGTCTTCTGCACCACCGGGGCGATCACCTGCGAGGCGAGGCTGGAGATCAGCAGCAGGTAGCCGTCCGGCGCGGCGCGTGCCACCAGCTCGGATCCGATCACCCCGCCCGCGCCGGGACGGTTCTCGGCGATCACCGGCTGGCGGTAGGCATCGGACAGTTTCTGCGCGACCAGGCGCGACAGCGTGTCGGTGGTGCCACCCGGGGTGAACGGGGCGACCAGGCGCAGCGGGCGCGAGGGCCAGGCCTGCGCCATCGCGTCGGCCGCGCCCAGCAGCAGCGTGCAGGCCATGGCCACTATTGCCACGGGCAGGGCGCCCGCGCGGGGATTCGCTCTCATCGCTTGCCTCCTTTGGTCACCGCAGGGACTGCGCGTGCTCCCAGATCTCGTCGTACATCAGCTTGCGGATCACGTTCGACTGGCGCGCGGTCTCCAGCACCAGGGCGCGCTCCGCGTCGGTCTTCACGAAGCGCTCGAGGATGTCGATGCCGGTGGCGCTGTGGTCGCCGTCGGCGGTGTCGTGCACGGTGAAGAAGGCGACCTCATCCTCGCTCAGGCCGAATTTCGCCTTCAGCGCCCGGGCGATGCGCCCGGACGAGCCGGGCACCTGCGCCTCGCCCACCAGCATGGACGCGGACACGCCCTCGATGAAGCGGCTGCAGGTATCGGACAGGAACAGCCGCAGCCCGAGCGCGCTGGGGCAGTACTCGACCGACCACATTTCCTCCTCGCTGATGCCGATGGCCTTCGCGTAGGCGAGGTAGAGCTTGTAGTGGCCGACGCCGTTGGCGTAGATGCGGCCGGTGGCTTCCTCGTAGGCGACCTCGGCGATGCGCTCGCGCCAGGCCGGGTCCGGGCAGGAGACGTACAGCCTGCCGTGGTAGTTGTGGTTGTGCAGCGGGATGATGCTGAGCTGGCGGCAGATGTGGCGCAGCTGCTCCAGGTTCAGGTCGGCGCTCTCCAGCGCCTGGTACAGGGCGTGCGCGCTGCGGCCGCTCGCCTTGTTCATCTCCTTGATCCGGCGCAGTACTTCGGCTGAATCCATGCTCCCTCCCCCCGTTGGATGCCGGCGCGCGACGGAATGCTGCCGGGCACGCTGCCGGATCATGGTACCGCGCTGCGGTCGCGCGGTGGAGGCGGGGCGGGAACCCGCCGCGGCAGGGCGCCGCGGCGGTACAGCAGCGGCTTACTTGCCGACCATCCGCATCAGCTCGGAGTAGGGCACGACCCGGCCGTGCAGCGGCAGGATGCGCTCGGGCTTCATGCCCAGACGGTCGATGTTCTTGATCAGGCTGACGTGGTACGCGTTGGGCTGCGCGGGCGCAGGGGCATTGGGCGCGCCCGGGGTGAACAGGTCCGCCTCGACCAGCAGCTTCTCGGCCGGCAGCCAGGCCATCAGGAAGGTGTCGGCGTGGTCGTTGTCCTTGATCTGGTGCAGTTCGACCGTGCGCTTGCCGTCGCTGATCACCAGCTTGTCCTTCACGCCGACGATCCTGGCCTTCTTGCCCGATTTCGCCAGCAGGTCGGGCGCGATGCGGTTCGGGTTGGCGAAGGCCTTGGCATAGAACGCCGCGGCGTTGGCATTGGTCACGATGGTCGCGCCCTGGGCCACGGCCGCGCGCAGGCCGCCCGCGTGGTCGAAGTGGTTGTGCGAGTTGACCACCTGGCGCACGCGCTTGCCCGGAACCAGCTTGTTGGCCGCGTCGAGCACCACGCTGGCGCGCGCGTCGGACAGCGGTGACTCCACCAGGATGATGTGGTCCTTCATCTCGATGGCCACGCTGTTGTGCGAGCCGCCCGCGATGAACCACACGCCCTCGGCCACCTTCTCGGTGGTCGCGCGCTCGGTGGCGCTGGCGACGTTGGCGGGCACCGTGGCGTTCACCGGGGCGTTGGGCTTCACGTCGCTGATGGTCACGTCCAGCACCGGGCTGCCGGATTGCTTCTGCTCGATACGGGTGGGGAACCGCACGCTGCCGAAGTCGCGGTAGTTCGAGTAGGTGGTCACCACGCTGGTGTCGCCCAGCACCGCGTCCGGCACGCGCGACTCGACCCGCTCCACGATGTAGGCGTCGTTGATGTAGGCGGTGGCGGTCATGAGGCCGGGCACCTTGAAGGACACGGCGGCCAGGCTGCGATTGCCCTCGGTGCGGAAAGCCAGCGTGGCGCCGTGCTTGGCCGCGGCCTTGAGCACGCCGTGGGGCGTGATCCACAGGTCGTGCATGCGGCCGGTCAGCGCGGCCTGGCGCGCGACCGCGGGACCGCCGGCGGCCTGCCAGGCGTGCGTCGCGGTGGCGAAGCCGCCGAATGGCGCCTCGCCCGACAGGGGCACCGCGCCGCCGCCCTTCGGCTCCGAGCGGGCGCGGGTGACTTCCTCGCCGGTGTACACGTTGTCGTAGTCCAGCTGGCGCGAGTAGCGCGAGTAGGTCAGCCTGGGCCACGCGGCGGTGGGCACATAGGCCTGCCCGTAGGAGGCGCCCGTGCCGCTGCCCGAGTACACGAGGGTCCTGAGGCCGTCGGCGCCCATGGCCGCGGCGGCGCGTTTCAACAGCGCGGCCGCGTCGCTGGCGTCCTCGCTGGTTGCTGCGCTGGTCGCCGCATTGGCCTGGCCGGCGGCGGCCTTGGCGGGCGCGTCGGCGGCGTATGGCGTCGGCGCAAAGGCCAGCGCCAGCGCGGCGACGGACAGGCTCTTGATCATCCTGAGATGGTTCACGTGGGGTTCCTCGTGGTGGGTTCGGGGTGCCTGCACGGCATGGCGCGGGCGGCAGACTGAAGCAAACGCCGGCCGGACGGTCTTCATTCCGTGCAGGACGGCCGCGTTCCCTGCTGCATGGCAGCGACCGGGTTCGGGGCATGTAAGATTCCCGGCGATGAACACAACCGCTCCCGGCCTGCAGGCCGACATCGTCATCGTCGGCGCCGGTGCCGCCGGCTGCGTGCTGGCCGCGCGCCTGTCCGAGGATCCCGCCCTCGAGGTCCTGCTGCTGGAAGCCGGCGGCGAGGACAGCAACCCGTGGATCCACGTGCCGGCGGGGTTCGTGAAGACCATCGGCAATCCGTCGGTGGACTGGCGCTTCGAGACCGGGGACGAGCCCGAACTCGCCGGCCGCCGCGTGCCGCTGCCGCGCGGCAAGGTGCTGGGCGGCACCACCGCGCTGAACGGCATGCTCTACATCCGCGGCAATCCGCGCGACTACGACGCCTGGCGCGATGCCGGCAACCCCGGCTGGGGCTGGGACGAGGTGCTGCCCTATTTCCTGCGTGCCGAGGGCAACGTGCGCGGCGCCGGCCCGTGGCATGGCGGCCAGGGGCCGCTGTCGGTATCGGACATCCCGCCGGACGAGCTGTCCGATGCCTTCATCGCCGCCTGCGGCGAGACCGGCCATGCGGCCATCGCCGACTTCAACGGCCCGTCGCAGGAAGGCGCCGGTTACTACCAGATGATGACGCGGCGCGGCCGGCGTGCCAGCACCGCGCGCGCCTACCTTGCCGGCGCGCGCGGCCGGCCCAACCTGCGGGTGGTGACCGGGGCGCATGCCACGCGGCTCCTGTTCGAGGATGCGAACGGGGGCAAGCGCGCCATCGGCGTGGCTTTCGAGCAGGGCGGCGTCGCGCGCCAGGCGCTGGCGCGGCGCGAGGTGCTGGTCTGCGCCGGCGCGATTCAGTCGCCGCAGTTGCTGCAGTTGTCCGGCATCGGCCCGGCGGCGCTGCTGGCGCGCCACGGCATCAGTCCGGTCGTCGACCTGCCCGGCGTGGGCGAGAACCTGCAGGACCACCTGCAGGTGCGCGTGATCTACCGCTGCAGCAAGCCGGTGACCATCAACGACATCCTGCGCTCGAAGTTCCGCACCGCGCTGGAAGGCGCGAAGTACCTGTTTGGCCGCACCGGCCTGCTCGCCCATGCGGTGTTCCGCAGCGGCCTGTTCGCGCGCTCGTCGCTCGCGCCCGCCGGCTGGCCCGACCTGCAGATCCATTTCGGCCTGCTGAGCTTCGACCGCGCCGGCTCGCCGCCGCATCCGTTCTCGGGCTTCACCGTGTCGGTGTGCCAGTTGCGGCCCTGGAGCCGCGGCTGGGTGCGCATCACCTCCACCGACCCGCATGCGGCGCCCGAAATCCGCGCCAATTACCTGTCCGCGCCCGAGGACTGCCGCGTGATGACCGAGGCGGTGCAGCTCGCGCGGCGCGTGGCGGGCGCGCCATCTCTGGCCGCCTATGTCGAGCGCGAGCATTCGCCGGGTGCGGACTGCGCGTCGGAAGCCGACATGCTGGAGCACGTGCGCCGCACCGCCGGCACCGTGCACCACCCGGTGGGCACCTGCCGCATGGGCAACGACGCGCTGGCCGTGGTGGACCACCGGCTGCGCGTGCGCGGCCTGCAGGGCCTGCGCGTGGTCGACGGCTCGGTGATGCCTTCTGTGAACACCGGCAACACCACCGCACCCATCGTGATGATCGCGGAGAAGGCGGCCGACATGATCCGCGAGGATCTGCGCGGCTGAGTCGCGGTGGCAATTGGCGGGGCAGGGCATCGCCCGGGTCAATGCAGGTGGTGGTCAACCGGCCCCGGTTTCGTCGACGATTACGGCTCCGTAGGCGGCCCGCCAGGGCCCTGCCGGAAGCAGCTTGCCTGCATCCGGCAAATATGATAAATTCGAAAGATCATGTTCGGGAAATTGCAAATCGTATTCGCCCGGCTGGTGCTGGTCCTCGCGGTCCTGCTCCAGGTGGAAACCATTGCCCACGCGGGCATGGGGATCCGCCATGCCGTTGAGGGTCCGAATACGGTTGAGGTTTGCACGACCGAGGGCATCAAGCGGATCGCGGTCGATGCTTCCGGCGTTGCACCGGCATCCGGCGTGCACCACGCCGAGGCGGGGGTCCAGGATCATTGTGCGGCCTGCGCCAGCCTTGGCGCCTGGTCCGGCATGCCTTCGTTCCCCGGTGCGTTCGGCGTGTCCCCGGCCGGCCCCTCGTTTTTCCCCGCCTTCCTCCCCAGACGCACCGCGACCGGCCAGTCCGACCACGCGGCGCGAGCCCCTCCCGCCCTTCGCTAGACAAGTCGCATAGATCGCGCCGTACCCCGAATTGCGGGCCGGCAGCGGATTGCCGCGCGCCGTCCATCCGGTCGCGCCCCTTGTTCTACGAAGGAGTTGTACCGTGAATTCCCGCAAGTCCATTCCCATGGCGGCGCTGCCGCCTGCCGCCGCCCGGCCCGCGCCGTCCGATGAGCTGCCCCGATGCCTCTCCGCGGCCCTGTACCCGACCAACTGCCTGATGACCCTGGCCATCGCCGCCCTGCTGGGTGCGGGCGCGAACAGCGCGAACGCCCAGGCCCCGTCGACCCAGCAGGCCGCGACCCAGTTCGACGCAGTGGTCGTCGGCGCCAGCCGCAGCGATACCAAGCTGGATGACATGGCGCTGCACACCACGGTGGTCACCCGGGACGACATTGCGAAGTCGCCCGCCACGACGCTCGACCAGCTGTTGCGCTCGGTGCCCGGCTTCAACTTCACCGGCGTCCCGACTCCGCAGTCGGACCCCACCGGGCACCAGACGCGCATGCGCGGTCTGGGCAATGCCAAGGTGCTGGTGTTGCTGGACGGCGTCCCCATCCACGACCCGTTCTACCTGACCACGCAGTGGTTCAAGGTGCCGCTCTACAACATCGAGCGGGTGGAAGTGGTACGGGGCGGCAACTCCAGCCTGTGGGGCAACATGGCGGTGGCCGGCGTCGTGAACATCGTCTCGCGCCGGGCGTTCGACAACGCCGGCTACGCCGAACTCGGCTACGGCACGGGCGGTTCGATCAACATCGCGGCGAGCAAGAACATCCGCGCCTCCGACTCGCTCGGCTTCAACCTGTCGGTGGACGAGGTGCACTCGATGGGCTACCAATCCGTGCCCATCGAGCACCAGTGGCGCTATCCCCGCCGCGACCCGGTGGACACCAAGAACACCAACGCGGTGCTCACCGCGTGGTTCAAGCCCACCGAGGACCTGAGCGGCTACGCGCGCTTCGGCTATCACGTGCAGGACCAGGACATCAGCTACCAGTTCGGCAGCAACATCCAGCAAAGCCCCGATGCCTCCGCTGGCCTCAAGCAACGCCTGGACGCGAACAGCACACTGGCGGCCACCGCGTGGGCGCAGTACGTCCAGTTCGAGAAGTACAACGGCGCGACCTGCTACTGGCAGACCGCGGCCGCGCCGGCGAGCCGCTGCCCCGCGACTGCGGCGGTGAACCGGAACCAGGTCAACCAGCAGGTGGTCGACTACTACACCCAGTACGGCTCGCAGCGCTACCGCGAGAAGGGGGGCTCGCTGATCTGGTCCCGGAACACGCTGTCGCCTGCCTGGGACAGCATCCAGCTGGGCGCCGACTACCGGCAGCTGTCGGCGACCGACCTGGAGTTCTTCTTCAGCGCGCCGCAGGCGCTGAACCAGCCGCAGCGGCTCAACAGCACGACCTACGGCAAGGCGGACCAGGCGTTCAAGGGCCTGTTCGCCCAGACCCGCGTGCTGCCCATCGACCGCCTGTCGGTGACGGTTAGCGCACGCTTCGACCGATGGGAGAACACAGGGCGCTTCCAGACCCGGACCAGCGCGGTCGGTCCGACCACCGGTGGTGCGCGCGAGGACTCCTCCAAGTCCGCGCTGAACCCGGGCATCTCGGCGCGCTATGCGCTGACGAGCGACATCGACCTGCGCGCGGCCGGCTACAAGTCCTTCCGGGCGCCGGGGTTCAACAACACGACGCGCACCTTCGGCGCGGCCACCCCGACCATCGCCAACCCCGACCTCGGCCCGGAGACCCTGACCGGCTGGGAACTGGGCAGCGATTACTCGAAGGGGCCGTTGTCGGTCAGCGCGACCTACTTCCTTTACCGGATCCGCAACCAGATCGCGACCTTCCGGGTGAACAACTTCGCGTCGGCGCCGGACCTGGTGCGCACCATCTGCGGCGCGGCGCTGGCCAACTGCGGCGGCAGCGCGAACTTCTACACCAACGACCAGGACGGCGAGTCGCGCGGGCTGGAACTGGTGGCGCGCTACAAGGCGTCGAAGCAGCTCACGCTGGATGCGACCTACACGCACACCGACTCGGTGCTGGTGCGCACCGGGCCGGTGGTGACCGACCCCATCGGCGTTCAGATCGCGGGCATCCCGAAGGACGTGGTGACGCTCGCCGCGACCTGGCAGGCGATGCCCAGGCTGAGGACCTTCGCCGAGGCCCGCTATGTCGGGCGCATGCTGGTCGACAGCACCTCGGTGCGGGATACCTACTTCTGGCAGGGCGGTGCGACGGTGTTCAATGCCAGCCTCAGCTATGCGGTGGACCCGTCCATGGACGTGGTGGCCGGGGTACAGAACCTGTTCGACAAGGAGTATTCCGAGAACACCTACACCTGGAACCAGCCGTTCAACCAGACCCTGTCATTGCGCCGAACGGTCAACGCCGGCGTGCGGGCGCGGTTCTGAGCAAGGGAGGCCCTGATGGCGATGAACACGGCGGGGACGAGGGGTGAGCGCGGCGGCGTGCGCCTGCTGGTGGCCGCGGGGCTGGCTTCGATGACGCTGGGCGTGCTCACCGCGACGGCGCAGCACGCGCACCACGGCGCGGAGCCCGCCCCGCGTGCCGCCGGCGCCAAGGGCGCCGAGCGCATGCCGCGTGGCGCGCTGGGATCGTCGGCGACGGTGGATGCGGCTGGCGCCATCTGGGCGGTGCACACCGACGGCAACCACGTCGTGGTGCGCCGTTCCGCTGATGCCGGTGCGAGCTGGTCGGCGCCGGTGCGGGTGAACGCGCAGCCCGAGCGCATCGAGGCCGACGGCGACTCGCGCCCCAAGATCGCGACCGGCCCGGGCGGCGAGGTCTACGTCACCTGGACCAAGCCGCTGTCCCGGCCTTACACCGGCGAAATCCGCTTCTCGCGCTCGCTGGATGGCGGCAAGAGCTTCAGTGAGCCGGTCGCGGTGCATGCCGATCGCCAGGAGATCACCCACCGCTTCGATTCGGTCGCGACCAGCAAGGATGGCCGGGTGTTCGTGGCCTGGCTGGACAAGCGCGTCGGGGTGGCCGCGCGGGCCGCGAAGGCAAAGCCCGAGTACCGGGGCGCGGCGATCTACTTCGCCGTGTCCGATGACAGGGGCGCGAGCTTCCGTGGCGACTTCAAGGTCGCGGACCACAGCTGCGAGTGTTGCCGCATCAGCCTGTTGCCACAGCAGGACGGCAGCGTGCTCGCGATGTGGCGCCACGTGTTCGAGCCCAACGAGCGCGACCACGCCGTGGCGCAGCTCAACCCGGACGGCAGCGTCACGCGCTTTCGCCGCGCGACCTTCGACCGCTGGCGCATCGATGCCTGCCCGCACCACGGGCCTTCGCTGGCGCGCGATGCCGACGGGCAGCTTCACGCCGTCTGGTTCAACCAGGGGCCGCAGAACGCCGGCGTGTCCTACGGGAGGCTGCGCGACGGCGGCATCGAGGGGCAGCGGCGCATCGGCGGCGAGGCCGCCGAGCATGCCGACCTGGCGATCATCGGGCGGCGGGTGGCCGTCGTCTGGAAGGAGTTCGACGGAGAGCAGTCGGTGCTGCGCGCGATGCGCTCGGACGACTCGGGGCGCAACTGGACCGAGCACCGGCTCGGCGCCACCGGCGGCGCCTCGGCGCAGCCCCGCGTGCTGGTACGGGACGGCCGCTTCATCGCGTTCTGGCACACGCGCCAGGAAGCCGTGAAGACCGTGGTGCTGCCATGAGCACGCGTGTACTCCGGCCGGTGGTCGTCGCGCTGCTGCTGGCGCTGGCCGTTCCTGCCGCGGCGGCGGAGTTCCGCGACTTCGACGCCGGCAGCATGCGCGGCATCCGCGCCGAGCAGGCGGGCAAGCCCTTCCTGCTGGTGTTCTGGTCGCTCTACTGCGAGCCTTGCCGCGAGGAAATGCCGCAGTGGGGCGAGCTGCAGCGCCGCCACCCGGGCGTGCCCATCATGCTGGTGGCGACCGATCCGCCGCAGGAACGGGCCCTGATGGGCAAGTTCCTGGCCCGCCACAAGCTGGGCAAGGTCCAGTCATGGGCGTTTGCGGACGAGTTCAGCGAGCGCGTGCGCCATTCGGTCGACCCGCGCTGGCGCGGCGAGCTGCCGCGAACCTATTTCTATGACCGGGAGCACAAGGCCGAGGCCCGCAGCGGCAAGGTGGACGCTGGAACCGTGTCGAAGTGGCTTGCGCGAGCGGGGGCCGGATAGGATTCGTGACCGAACTCGTGGCACTTTGAACGCGCACCGCCACCCACGCAACACCCAAGGAGACCCAGCCATGACACTGCCGACCAGACGTTCCATCCTCCTCGCCGCCGCGTGCATCACGGGCGTGCTGCCGCTGTCCGCCGCCCGGGCCCAGGTACAGCCCCAAGTCCAGGTGCGGGAGCCCTGGGTGCGCGCCACCGTCCCGGCCCAGAAGGCTACCGGCGCCTTCATGCAGATCACCGCACCCGAGGGCTCGAAGCTGGTCGAGGCGCGCTCGCCCGTGGCCGGCGTGGTAGAGCTGCACGAGATGGCCATCGTCGACAACGTCATGAAGATGCGCCAAATCCCCGGCATCGACATCCCGGCCAAGGGCGCCGAACTCAAGCCGGGCGGCTACCACGTGATGCTCATGGACCTGAAGCAGCAGGTGAAGGAGGGCGATGCCGTGCCGCTGACCCTGGTGGTGCAGGGCAAGGACGGCAAACGCCAGACGGTGGAGGTCAGCGCGCGTGCCCGGGCCCTGACCACGCCCGCCGCCCGGAGTGGCGACAAGGGCGGGGACAAGGGATCGGGCCATGGCGCCCATGGCGGCGGCATGAAGCACTGATGCCACAATGGCCGCATCGACCAGCAAGGAGGTGCGGCCATGGTGTCCTATTTCGTCAGCTACCGCGGTGAAGCTGCGGACCGCGATGCGTTCCTGCGCTACTACGCCGAGCGCCACGCGAAGGTGCTCGCGGACTTCCCCGGGATACGCGGGCTCACGCTGCACGCCGCGGTTCCGTCGGCCGACCCGTTCCCGGTGAACCCCGGGGGCAGGCTGCTGCTGGCGCAGATGACGTTCGACACGCCGGCCGCGCTGGACAGGGCGCTGGCATCCGAGGCCCGGGCGCGCGCGCGCGAGGATTTCGCGAACTTCCCGCGGTTCGAGGGCGAGGTCAGCCACGAGGCGATGGCCGCGACCAGGGTGTTCTGATTCCGCGACGGGCGCGCCGGTCCGCGTCAGGCTTGCGCATTGCGGCAATCCGCAGCGCCGCGATGGACTACCATCACCCCGTCATCCCTAGGAGGAGGCAGCCATGTCCAAAGCCGTTCGCACCACCCGTGCCCCGTTCCTGATCGCAGCGTCCCTGGTCCTGGCGCTTGCCGCCGGCAGCGTGTCCGCGCAAGCCTGGCCGTCGCGCCCGGTGCGCTTCGTCGTTCCCTTCGTCGCGGGCAGCTCGCCCGACGTCACCGCGCGCATGATCGCGCCCAAGCTGTCCGATGCCCTCGGGCAGCCGGTGATCGTGGAGAACCGCGGCGGCGCCGCTGGCATCATCGGCGCCGAGCTGGTCGCCAAGTCTGCGCCCGACGGCTACACGCTGCTGTACCCGGTGAACTCGGTGATCTGCGCCAACCAGCACCTGTATTCCAAGCTGCCCTACGACGCGCTCAAGAGCTTCGTGCCGGTCACCATGACGGTGAACTTCGGCTACGTGCTGCTGGCGCGGTCCAACTTTCCCGCCAACGACCTCAAGGGCCTGATCGCGATGGCCAAGGCCGAGCCAGGCAAGCTGAACTTCGGTTCTGCCGGCCTGGGCGCGGGCAACCACGTGGTGATGGAGATGCTGCTGGACATGACCGGCACCAAGATGGTCCACATCCCGCACCGCGACAGCGCCACCTCGGTGGTGACCGGCGACAGCGACGTGTCCATGGTGCCCGCGACCACCGCGGTGCCGCTGATCCGGGGCGGCAAGACCAAGGGCTTCGGCGTCACGGTGCCCAAGCGCCTGGCCGCGCTGCCGGACATGCCCTCCATCGGCGAGATCGTGCCCGGCTATTCGGCCGACGCCTGGCACGGCCTGCTCGCGCCGGCGGGCACGCCCATGCCCATCGTCGAGCGCCTGGCCGCCGAGACCGCCAAGGTGATCAACCATCCGGACATCCACAAGCGCCTGACCGACATCGGCCTCACGCCCATAGGTGACACGCCGGCGCAGTTCGCGGCGACGGTGAAGTCGGATTTCGACAAATGGGGCAAGGCGATCCGCGCCGCCAACATCAAGCTGGACTGACTGTACGTACGAAGCAGGGGAACCCCTTATCGGGTTCCCCCGCGCCCCCTCCTGACGAACTTGAAAAGCCGACGGCTTTTCCTTATTGGCACCCTAGTCAACAGGACAAGATGAGATGAAGAACTTCCGCTACACCAAGGGCCTGCACGACCTGGGCAACGGCCTGCATGCCTGGCTGCTGCCCGACGGCAGCTGGGGCTGGTCCAACGCCGGGCTGATCGCCGACTCCGGCCAGACCCTGCTGGTGGACACGCTGTTCGACCTGAACCTGACACGCGAGATGCTGGATGCGATGCGCGATGCGGTGCCGGCGGCGAAGGACATCGGCGTGCTGGTGAACACCCACGGCAACGGCGACCACACCTTCGGCAACCAGCTGCTGGAAGGCAAGCGCATCATCGCCGCGGCCGGCTGCCTGGACGACATGCGCCACCGCCCGCCCGAGCAGCTCGCGCAGTGGCAGCGCGAATGGCGCAGCATGGGCATCGCCGGCAAGTTCTGGTACGAGGTGATGGGCGCGCACTTCGACTTCCAGGGCATACGCATGGTGCTGCCCAACGAGACCTTCGCCGGCGAGAAACGCATGATGGTCGGCGACAAGGAAGTGGTGTTGGTGGAGGTGGGCCCGGCGCACACCCGCGGCGACGTGCTGGTCTACGTCCCCAAGGACAAGACCGTGTTCACCGGCGACATCCTGTTCAACGGCGGCCACCCGGCGATCTGGGCCGGGCCGGTGTCCAACTGGATCGCCGCCTGCGACCGCATGCTGGGCTGGGACCTGGAGACCGTGGTCCCGGGCCATGGCCCGATCACCGACAAGGCCGGCATCCGCGAGATGCGCGACTACCTCGCCTACCTGCTGGTCGAGTCCAAGAAGTGCCTGGATGCGGGCATGGGCTTCGAGCAGGCGGCCGAGAAGATCGCGTTGGACCGCTGGCTGAACTGGGGCGAGTCCGAGCGCATCTACGTGAACGTGCATGCCTGCTACCGCGAGCTCGCCGCCGATCCTTCGTCCTCCGAGGAGAAGGGCATCCGCATGGCGCTGCTGGAGATGATGGGCAAGCGCTACTTCGCCAACAAGGACGCCGGCAAGGGTGGCCACGGCGGGCATGGCGACCATTGCGCGCCGGGTTGCGGCCATGACCACGCGCATGGCCATGACCATGGCCACGACCATGCGCATGACCACGACCATGGCCACGAGCACGATCACAAGCACGACCACAAGCACTGAGACGGGAGCGGCGACGCAATGAAACTGGTGAGTTTTCGCGCCCCCGGCGGCGCGGTGCACGTGGGGGCGATGCTGCCGGGCGAGTCGCAGATCGCCGACTTCACCGCCGATGACAAGTCGCCGTGGTTCCGCGACATGCTCTCCCTGATCGACGGCGGCGAGCCGGCGCTGGCGCGCGCGCGCGAGCTGCTGTCCGCGGCGCGCCACACCCACGCGCTGGACCGCGTCACGCTGATGGCGCCGATCCCGGTGCCGCGGCGGCTGCGCGACTTCCTGTCCTTCGAGCTGCACGTGCGCCAGTCGCGCGCCAACCGCCACCTGTTCGGCATCGAAGGCGAGCCGCGTGATCCCAAGGACGTCAAGATCGCCAAGGTCTGGTACGAGCGCCCGATCTACTACAAGGGCAACTGCCATAGCGTGGTCGGCAGCGGCGCGGACGTGCACTGGCCGTCGTATTCGAAGACGGTGGACTACGAGCTGGAGATCGGCCTGGTCACCGGCAAGGGCGGCAAGAACATCTCCGTGGCAGACGCGCCCGCGCACATCTTCGGCTACTGCATCTTCAACGACTTCTCGGCGCGCGATGCGCAGTACGCCGAGATGCAGGGCTCGCTCGGCCCGGCCAAGGGCAAGGACTTCGACACCGGCAACGCGATGGGCCCGTGGATCGCGACCGTCGACGAGGTCCCGGACGCGCAGGACCTGACCATGCTGGCGCGCATCAACGGCGAGGAATGGTCGCGCGGCAACTCGAAGTCCATGCAGCACTCTTTCGCGTCACTGCTCTCCTATGCCTCGCAGGAGGAAACCGTGTACCCGGGCGAGGTGATGGGTTCGGGCACGGTGGGCGGCGGATGCGGCAACGAACTCGGGCGCTTCATGAAGCACGGCGACATCATCGAGCTGGAAGTCTCCGGCCTGGGCGTGCTCAGGAACCGCATCGTCGCGCCGCACGTGCCGGTGCCGCCGCCGTTCCCGATCAAGATCTAGGAGC
>CAIVVS010000054.1 GCA_903909415.1 uncultured Pseudomonadota bacterium
GCCGCCAGCTTCATGGCCGCATCGAGGTCCGCGGCCCATCCTTCGAACACGATCGCACCTGCGACCGCGCCCTGCATCGGGCCGCACATGCGCTCCCAGGCAACCGGCGGGCCGGAGTGCAGCAGCACCTTGTCGCCCAGCCCGCGGATCACTTCGCCGGCCGGACGCACATCGACGAGCACCGGGTTTGCCGCGAGCATCCGCCGCAACGCCTCCGCATTGGCCTTGGCGATCGCTTCCTCGTGTGCTCCCAGCCGCGCAAGGATGTCGACCAGGTGCTGCTTGCCCTGGGCCGGCGGCCGCCAGTCGACCTGCACGACCGGCGTGCCTTGTGCGGCGAAGTCCGCGGCGAACCCGGACAGGCCGATATTGACGACGCGTGGGACGCCGGAGAGCAGCTTCTGGATGGACATGGGGTTCCTGGCCTGGCGTGTGGCGCGTGCGTTCGGGGCGTACTGCCTCGGGAAGCACTGCCGTTTGTTTCGAAAATTATACCGGCACGCTGCTATGATCGCCAGAATGAATCCCATGCCCGACAGACTGGTTGTCGCCATCGGCGGCAACGCTACGCACCCGGAAAGCATCCGCGGGACCACCGAAGAGCAGGAAATCGTCGCCGCAAAAGCGGCGCGCTCGCTGCTGCCCCTGCTCATGCTCGACAACAAGCTGATCCTCACGCACGGCAACGGCCCGGTGGTGGGAAAGATCCTCTTGCGCCAGTACTACGCGCGCGAGCAGGTGCCGCCGATGCGGCTCGACGTATGCGTCGCGCACAGCCAGGGCGGCATCGCGCACCTGATGATGCAGGGCATGGAAGACGAGCTCGAGCGTGCCGAGCACGACCGGCGCGTGGCCTGCATCCTCACGCGCGTCGAGGTGGACGCCAACGACCAGGCCTTCAGCAACCCCTCCAAGCCCATCGGTCCCTTCTTCACCGAGGCCCAGGCCCGCGACCTCGAGGCCCAGCTCGGCTGGACGATGATGGAGGATGCAGGGCGCGGCTGGCGCTACATCGTCCCCTCGCCGCGGCCGCGCCGCATCCTCGACATCGACCTGATCGAATCGCTGTCCGAGCAGGGGATCGCAGTCATCGCCGCAGGCGGCGGCGGCATTCCGGTGGTCCAACGCGCCGACCGCTCGCACCAGGGCATCCCCGCGGTGATCGACAAGGACCTGACTTCGGCGCTGCTCGCCAACCAGCTCGGCATCGACACGCTGATGATCCTCACGGCCGTGGACAAGGTGGCGGTGAACTTCGGCAAGCCGGACCAGCGCTCGCTCGACGTGGTCAAGGCGAGCGAGCTCAAGGCCTACCAGGCCGAGGGCCATTTCGCCAAGGGCAGCATGGGACCGAAGATCGATGCTGCGCTGTCCTTCATTGCAGGCGGCGGCCAACGCGCGGTCATCGCGCACCTCGAGGAAGCACTGCCGGCCCTGCAGGGGAAAACCGGCACCCATGTCATCGCCGATTGAGGTCGTATCGCTCGGGCGGTTTGCCCGCGCCGTGTTGTCTTCCGGAAATGCGCGGGTCATCGCGGTGTTCGAGCGCAGCTGTTATGTGGAAGCCCCGGCCGGCCTCGCCTGCCTCGGTGTGGTGGGCAACGGGCCGCTCAACGCGCACTGCGCCAGCCTGCCGGCGAGCCTCGCAGTCGGGGACGCCCCGGTCATCGCCTTCGGGAGCGCGGCCGCCTGGTCGCCGCGCAAAGCGCCCGCCGGGCCCGCACACGCCGTCGCACACGCCCTTGCGCGCCTCGCCACCCTCGCGGCGCGCCGCCTTCCGTCCGAGGGCTTCGGGACCCTGCTGGATCCCGCGCGCGAACGCCCGCTCGCGGTAGAAGCGCTCGCCGCTTGGCTGGCGGCACCCTCCGGCGCGCCTGTCGGCGCTGCGGGATTGATCGGTCTCGGACCCGGACTTACGCCTTCAGGCGACGACCTGATCGGCGGCGCGCTGTGCGCCCTGCA
>CAIVVS010000055.1 GCA_903909415.1 uncultured Pseudomonadota bacterium
CAGGCCGAGAAGCAGGCCGCCGAGGACGCCAAGACCGACATCGGCTGGGGCCACCAGATCCGCTCCTACGTGCTGGACCAGTCCCGCATCAAGGACCTGCGCACCAACGTCGAGATCGGCAACACCCAGGGCGTGCTGGACGGCGACCTGGACGACTTCATCTCGGCCAGCCTCAAGCAGGGCGTCTGACACGCTGCCATGCCCACGCACGCAGGTCGACAGCGCCACCAAACGCCACTGGATTCCGGCTCGCCGCTTCGCGGCGTCCGGAATGACAGAACCGGCACCACCAAGCGTCCCTTGGCGTCATTCCCGCGAAAGCGGGAATCCAGCGTCGTTTGAAGCAACCCGATTCCGGCGCCCCGCCCTGGCGGCGTCCGGAATGACCGACTGAACTCCGCAAGCCCGCACCGCAAGGACAGCCATGAGCGACAAGCCCGCCCAGCAGGAACCCGCAGCCCACGTCGACGAGAACCAGATCATCGCCGAGCGCCGCGCCAAGCTCACCGCGCTGCGCGCCAAGGGAAACCCCTTCCCCAACGACTTCCGGCGCGAGCACCTGGCCGCCGACCTGCACGCCGCGCACGGCGAGCGGACCAAGGAGGAACTGGAGCCTGCCGGCATCACGGTCACCGTGGCCGGCCGCATGATGCTCAAGCGCGTGATGGGCAAGGCGAGCTTCGCGACCCTGCAGGACATGAGCGGGCGCATCCAGGCCTATCTGTCCAACGACGGCATCGGCGCCGAGTCGCACGACGCCTTCAAGCACTGGGACCTGGGCGACATCCTGGGCGTGACCGGCACGCTGTTCAAGACGCGCACCGGCGAGCTGACCATCAACGCCACCTCGGTGCGGCTGCTGGCCAAGGCGCTGCGTCCGCTGCCGGAGAAGTTCCACGGCCTGACCGACCAGGAACAGAAGTACCGCCAGCGCTACGTGGACCTGATCACCGGCGAGGACGCGCGCCGCACCTTCCATGCGCGCAGCAGGATCATCCAGTCCATCCGTAGCTTCATGGTCGGGCGCGGCTACCTGGAAGTCGAGACGCCGATGATGCACCCCATCCCCGGCGGGGCCAGCGCCAAGCCGTTCGCGACGCACCACAACGCGCTGGACATGCAGCTGTACCTGCGCATCGCGCCCGAGCTCTACCTCAAGCGCCTGGTGGTGGGCGGCTTCGAGAAGGTGTTCGAGATCAACCGCAACTTCCGGAACGAGGGGATCTCCACGCGCCACAACCCCGAGTTCACCATGATCGAGTTCTACGAGGCCTACCAGGACTACCGCTACCTGATGGACATGACCGAGGACATGCTGCGCACCGTCGCGCAGGAGGTGCTGGGCACCACCTCGGTGAAGTACGGTGACAACACCATCGAACTAGGCAAGCCGTTCGCGCGCCTCACCGTGCCGCAGGCGATCCGCCAGCACCACGAGAAGTACACCGAGGCCAGCCTCGCCGACACGGCCTTCCTGCGCACCGAACTCAAGCAATTCGGCGTGGACGCGCCGGCCGGCGCCGGCCTGGGCGCGCTGCAGCTGATGCTGTTCGAGGAAACCACCGAGGACAAGCTGATCCAGCCGAGCTTCATCGTCGACTACCCGGCCGAGGCCTCGCCGCTGGCGCGCCGCAACGACGCCAACCCGGACATCACCGACCGGTTCGAACTCTTCATCACCGGCCGCGAGATGGCCAACGGCTTCTCCGAGCTGAACGACCCGGAAGACCAGGCCGCGCGCTTCGAGGCACAGATGAAGGCCAAGGCCGCCGGCGACGACGAGGCGATGTTCTACGACGCCGACTACATCCGCGCACTGGAATACGGCCTGCCGCCCACCGCCGGCGAAGGCATCGGCATCGACCGCCTGGTGATGCTGCTCACCGACAGCCCCAGCATCCGCGACGTGCTGCTGTTCCCCCACATGCGGCCCGAGGCCTGAAAGGCGTCGGGTTGCTCGTGGCACGGCTGCGGCCCGAGGCCTGAAAGGCGTCGGGGCGCTCGTGGCACGGCTGCGGCACTAGGCCTGATTGGTAACCGGGCGTAGCCTGAAAACAGGCTGAAAAAAGCATAACTCGCTGTTTTAATTAATATTTTTATCCTTCACCGGGAGTTCTCCCTTACACCCGGTTACAAGCGGGACGTCATCAGGCAACACCGCTCGCCCATTGTTCGACTCATGCATTCCCACAACCAGGAAGCGGAGGCGAACATGGAATCCACCCTCAACACGGCAGTCCCCGCCACCCATCGCATCCACCCGCTGATGGCCATTGCCGCCGTCTCGGTGATCGCGGCCTCGGCCACCGGCGTCGCGGCGATGTTCGGCGTGCTGCCGCACACCAGCGCCTCGGTGGTGTCGCAGGAAGCACTGGTGGCACAGAGCGCCGCCCAGTTCAGCGCGCAGTCCATCCAGACCCCGGCCGCCGCCGCCGCGCGCACCGCCGCGCAGGTTACCGATGGCGTGGTCACCGTGCCGGCACGCAAGCACACCGTGAAAGTGGCGCAGGCCCCGCGTGAGGCCACGCCAGCCGAACCCCGCTACGAGGCCCGCAACGAACCCCGCGACACCGGCGTGGCCCGCGTGCCGGTGCAGGAGCCCGCGCCCATCCAGGCCGAGCCGCAGCGCAGCGCCGAGGCGCCGCGCCAGTCCTGCTACGACTGCGGCGTGATCGAGTCGGTGAACGAGGTCGAGCGCGCGGGCGACGGCACCGGCCTGGGCGCGGTCGGCGGCGCGATCGCCGGCGGCGCGCTGGGCAACACCATGGGACGCGGCCGCGGCAACCTCGCGATGAGCGTGCTCGGCGCGGTCGGCGGCGCGATCGCCGGCCACCAGGTCGAGAAGAAGGTGCGCGCGTCCAAAAGCTACGAGATCACGGTGCGCTTCGACGACGGCAGCATCCGCACCGTGAGCCAGTCCACCCCGCCCGCGTGGCGCGCCGGCGACAAGGTGCGCGTGGACGGCGGCAGCATCCAGCCGCGCGAGTGACACCCCGCGCGGAACGACTTCCGCGGGACTGACCCTCCCCAGGCCCGCGGCGGGCGTCCGGTGCAAACCGGGCGCCCGTTTTCCTTGCGTCGCCCGCCGCGCATCAAGGCCCGCAATCGGCCGCCGCGGGGTCGGCTGATAGAATCGCGCCATGGACGCAGTCGTGCTGTTCTTCCTGCTCGGCGTCGCGGCCCGCCTCGCGCGCTCGGACCTGCGCGTGCCGGAGGCGATCTACGAAGCCCTCTCGATCTACCTGCTGCTGGCGATAGGCCTGAAGGGCGGCGTGGAGCTCGCGCGCCATCCGCTCGCGGGCGTGGTGCTGCCGGCGCTCGCGGTGCTGGCCATGGGCGTGGTGCTGCCGCTGCTGGCCTTCCCGCTGCTGAGGCTGAAGCTCAACCGCTTCGACGCGGCCTCGATCGCCGCGCACTATGGCTCGGTCAGCGCGGTCACCTTCGCGGTGGCCATCACCTGGCTCACCGACCGCGCCATCGCCTACGACCCGCAGGTCACCTTCTTCGTGGTGCTGCTGGAAATCCCCGCCATCGCGGTGGGCATCCTGCTCGCGCGCATGGGCCGGGCGCCCGCGGCGCCTGCCGGCCAGGCCGCCGCCCCCCGCCGCGCGCGCTGGGGCGAGGTGCTGCGCGAGGTGCTGCTGGGCAAGAGCCTGGTGCTGCTCGCCGGTGGCCTGCTGATCGGCTGGATCGCCGGGCCGGCGGGCATCGCGCCGATGAAGCTGCTCTACACCGACCTGTTCAAGGGCCTGCTCGCGCTGTTCATGCTGGAGATGGGCCTGGTGGCGGGCTCGCGCGTGGCCGACCTGCGCCGCGCCGGCCCGTTCATCATCGCCTTCGGCCTGCTCTGGCCGCTCGCCGCGTCCTGCGTGGGCGCGGCGGTGGGCAGCGCCATCGGCCTGTCGGTGGGCGGCACCATGCTGCTGGCGACGCTCGCCGCCAGCGCCTCCTACATCGCCGCGCCGGCTGCCATGCGCATCGCCATCCCGCAGGCCAGTCCCAGCCTGTCGATAGGCGCGTCGCTGGGCATCACCTTTCCCTTCAACGTGCTGGTGGGCATTCCGCTGTACTACCAGCTCGCGCTGTGGATGCACGGCTAAACCTGCGCTGCCAACACCGGACCCGCCATGATCGCCACCCACCACCGCAAGCTGCTCGTCATCATCGCCGAGGCGCAACTGGAACGCATGCTGGTCGCCGACATACGCCGGCTGGGCGCGCACGGCTACACGGTGAGCGACGTGCGCGGCGGCGGCGACCGCGGCGAGCGCGCGGCGGACTGGGAAGCCGACCGCTCCATCCGCATCGAGGTGATCGCCGGCGACGACGTGTGCGAGGCCATCGCCTCGCACGTGCTCGCCACCTGGGGCCCGGACTACGCCGTCGCCCTGTACCTGTCCGACGTCGCGGTGCTGCGCGCGGAAAAGTTTTGACCCCGGTCGCGCTCGCGCTGGTGCTGTGCGGCGCGCTGGCGCATGCCAGCTGGAACCTGGTGCTGAAGAAGAGCCCGGGCGGCGGCATCGCCTTCTTCTGGCTTGTGGGCTGCGCCGAGACCGTGCTCTACGCGCCGCTGGCGCTGGGCCAGGTGGTGCTTTCCGACTACACCCCCGACCTCGCGGCGCTGGGCATGATCCTGGGCAGCGGCCTGCTGCACGTGGGCTACTTCTGGCTGCTGGACCGCGGCTACCGCACCGGCGACCTGTCGGTGGTGTACCCGCTGGCGCGCGCCACCGGGCCGCTGCTGACCATGGCGGCGGCCATCGTGCTGCTGGGCGACCGGCCGGGCGCGATGGCGCTGGTTGGCGCCGCCCTGATCCTCGCGGGCGCGCTCTCGCTGGGCGGCAACCCGCTGCGGCTGTTCTCGCGCGGCGGACGCCCCAAGGGCCTGGGCTTCGCGCTCGCCTGCGGCGCCAGCATCGCCGTCTACACCGTCTGGGACCGCCAGGCGGTCGCCCATTTCCTGATACCGACCATCCTGTTCTACTGGGGCACGCTGGTGGCCCGGATCGTGGTCACCGCGCCGCACGCATGGACCGAGCGCGCCAAGGTCGCCGGCATCTGGCGCGCGGACAAGCGCAGCGTGCTGCTGGTCGCGGTGCTCTCGCCGCTGTCCTATACCCTGTCGCTGTTCGCGATGAAGCTCGCGCCGCTTTCGCTGGTGGCCCCGGCGCGCGAGATCAGCATCCTGTTCGCCACCCTCATGGGTACGAAGCTGCTGGCCGAGGGACGTGACGACGGCCAGAACCGGCGCCGGCTGCTGTGCGCCGGCGGCATGACCGTGGGCCTGGGCCTGCTGGCGCTGGGCTGAGGCACGTCCGCATGAATGCCGGTACCCACTCGCAGCAACGACCCGAGCAGCGCCCCCTGCGCGGCATCGCGATGATCCTCGCCGCGGTCACCACCTTCGCGGTGATGGACGCCATCGCCAAGCACCTGTCGCAGACCTACCCGGTCAACATGGTGGTGTGGGCGCGCTACGCCTGCCAGATGCTGGTGATGATCGTGGTGCTGGCGCCGCGCCACGGCATGTCGCTGGTGCGCAGCAGGCGCCCGGGGCTGCAGTTCATCCGCGGCCTGCTGCTGTCCACCTCGACCACCATGTTCTTCCTCGCGCTGTCGCGCATGCCGCTGGCCGAGGCCTCGGCGATCAGCTTTGCGACGCCGCTGTTCCTGGTGATGCTGTCCGGCCCGATGCTGGGCGAGCCGGCGAACCGGCGCGCCTGGATCGCGGTGGCGATCGGCTTTGCCGGCATCATGATCATCATGCGCCCCGGCTCATCCCTGTTCACCTGGATCGCGCTGGTGCCGCTGGTGGTCGCGGCGAACAACAGCGTCTACCAGACCCTCACCCGCAAGCTGGCCGGCGTGGACCCCAGCCTCACCACGCTGTTCATCCCGACCCTGATCGGCACCGCGCTGCTGTCCATCGGCCTGCCCTGGTTCTGGACCACGCCGCACGACTGGGCCGACTGCGCGCTGATGCTCACGCTGGGCCTGCTGGGCGGCTTCGGCCACTTCGCGCTGATCAAGGCCTTCGAGTACGCGCCCACGCCGGTGATCGCGCCCTTCCTGTTCGCGCAGCTGGTGGTGGCGGTGGCGCTGGGCTGGCTGGTGTTCGGCCAGCTGCCGGATGGCTGGTCCTTCGCCGGCATGGCGGTCGTGGTCGCCAGCGGCATCTACATCGCCAACCACCACCGGAGGCGCAGTTGAGCGCTGGAAACGATTCCTCGCCCGGGCCCGCACGGGACGCTGAAGTCCGGGACGCAGATACACGCGCCCTGCAGGCGGTCCGCCTGCTGGGCCGCTGGCACCTGGTGTCGCAGAAGCACGGCAAGGGCTGCTCCTGCTGCCCGGGGCTGGGCAACGTGGACATGGCGGGCGTGGAGCGCCACATCCTGGGCGGGCTGCGCATGCGCCACCCCATGCTGGTCGGGCAGGAGAACCTGCTCGACTGGCTGCGCGAGGTCGCCCGCCGGGATGCGCGCTGGCACGCACGGACGGCGGAACTGGACGCCGCGCTGGACGGCGTGGACGAGGTGTTCTTCCAGCTGGAACTGGCCCAGGCCGGCATGGCCTAGGCGCGCCGCCGGTTCAGCCGGCGCGCACCCGCCGTCGTCCGCCCGGCGCGCGTCCGCCGGCGGCCGGGGCGCGCTTCTGCAGCACCGCGCGCACGCCCCGCGCCGTGTGTGCGATGTGCTCGGCCAGCAGCGCCGCCACGGTGTCCGCATCCCGGTCCAGCGCCGCGTCCACCATGGCCTGGTTCTCGACCTCGATCTCGCGGCTGAAGCGCTGCGGCCCGAGGAACAGGCGACGGTAGCGGTCGCTCAGCTGCTGCAGCGTGTCGCAGGTCGCCAGCAGCAGCGGCCGCGCGCAGGCGCCTATCAGCGCCATGTGGAAGGCGCGGTGCAGCGACTCCCAGTGCTCGACGTTGCGGCCCTGCTTGGCGGCCGGCCGGTCCAGCCGGTGCATGCGCTGGTGCGCGAGGATCAGCGCCTCCTCCCAGCGCGCATCGCCCAGCCGCACCGACTCGCGCACCGCCATCGGCTCCAGGCCCACCTGCATGGCGGTGATCTCCTCCAGGTTGGCCAGGCTCACCGACGCGACGCGGTATCCCTTCTTGTCCTCGTTGACCACGAAGCCCTCGGCCGACAGCCGCGCCAGCGCCTCGCGCAGCGGCGACAGGCTGATGCCGAAGGTCCGGCGCAGTTCGTCGATGGACAGCTTGCCGTCCGGCGGCAGGCGCCCGGCGACGATGTCCGCGCGCAGGCGCAGCGACACCGCATGGCCGAGGTTCAGGCCCTGCGACGGGGGTTCAAGGGCTGCGGGCGCTTCCATCGGACCGCTCCTGCGGGAAGTCGATAATCGATGATATTGCAGATCGCGGAAATAATCGATTATTCTCCAACGCTGTGGATTGACAAACGCACCGCCCCAGGAGAAACCCATGCTCGAAGGATTCAAGGTCTACGACGCCGACGCCCACGTGATGATGACGCCGGAGATGTGGCGCGACCTGCCCAAGGAATACGCGCTGCGCCGCCCGCGCCCCGTGGCCATTGGCGACTCGGCCGACCTCGCGCACTGGCGCACCGCCTGGCTGCTCGACGGGCGCCTGGAACCCCATCCCTACGGCCCCGGCACGCACGCGGCCAACACCCCCGGCATGACCATGGTCGAGTACGGCGCCAAGCCGGACAACGCCGGCGACTTCAACGCCGAGGGCCTGTCGATCGGCTGCGTGACCCTGGGCGACCCCGAGGCGCGCATCAAGGTGATGGACCGCATGGGCGCCGAGGTGCAGATGCTGTTCCCCAGCACCCTGTACGCCACCATGTCCAGCGACCCGGGCCTGGAAGCAGCGCTGTTCCGCTGCTACAACCGCTACATGGCGGCGCAGTGCTCGCACGCGAAGAAGCGCCTGAAGTGGGCCGGCCTGGTGCCGATGCGCGACGCCAAGCTCGGCGTCGAGGCGGTGGAGGAACTGGTGAAGCTGGGCGCGACCACGATGGTGGTGTTCGGCACCGTGGGCGAGCAGATGCACTCCGAGGAACGCTTCCGCCCGGTGTGGGACGCGATCGCAGCCAGCAAGCTGCCGGTGTGCGTGCACATGGCGATGAGCTTCCCGCCCTTCGACGCGCTGTCCAAGTCCATCCAGGACGCCAACATGATGGGCAAGGCGATCCCGGCGCAGCTGGCCTTCGTCGCGCTGGTCGGCCACCGCATGATGGAGCGCTACGCCGACATGAAGGTGGCGTTCCTGGAGTTCGGCGGCGAGTGGATCTTCTATTCGGTGGGCCGCATGAACCACTACATGGAGATCAACAAGCGCCGCATGGCCGACCCGAAGATGCTACCCAAGATGTCGCCGGCGGACTTCGTGAAGTCCGGGCGCTTCTACCTGGCGATGGAATCCAGCGACATGATGCTGCCGCACGAGGTGGCGCTGCTGGGCGAGGACCACCTGCTCTACTCGTCCGACTTCCCGCATGGCGAGGGGCGCGACAGCGCGGCGGCCGAGATCATCGAGCGCGACGACCTCACCAAGGTGCAGAAGCAGAAGATCCTGTACGACAACGCCGTGCGCTTCTTCGGCGAACCCTGATCCCCTCGCGTAAATCCCCGGCCGGGCGCGCCTGCCCGGCCGGCAGCGCGGCTATCATCGGCGCGTGAGCACCACCACCAGCGAGCGCGGCACGGACACCAACACCGACGAGACCCCCAGCGGCTTCAGCTGGGTGCGCTCGCTCGCGCGCAGCCTCGGCCCGGTGCTGCGCCCGCACCGCGCGCAGCTGTGCTTCGTGCTGGTGCTGATGCTGCTGGAGCTGGGCCTGCAGATGGCCCAGCGCAAGGCCTTCAGCACCCTGATCGACGAGGCCATCCTGCAGTCGCAGTTCGGGCTGATGGCGCTGATCCTCGGCCTGCTGCTGGCCGCCTCGGTGGTGTCGGGCGCGGCCGGCCTGCTGCACGAGTACCTGCAGTCGCGCCTGTGCGCGGTGGTGCCGGCCGAGGTGCGCGCGCGCCTGTTCAACCATGTGCAGGGCATGCCGCTTGCGCACCTGCGCACCTCCACCCACGGCGACCTGATCTCGCGCATCACCAACGACGCGAGCAGCGTGGAGCCGGCGCTCTGGTCGCTGGGCTACATCGCCACCGCCGCCTGCGGCGTGCTGATCGCCATGGGCATGCTGCTGTGGACGGACTGGCGCCTGGGGCTGCTGGGCATCGGCCTGCTGCTGCCGCTCACGCCCATCGGCCCGCGGATCCTCACGCCGCTGGCCGCGCGCGAAAGCTACGCCTCCAAGACCGCCTACGGCGCGCTGACCACGCACCTGCAGGAGAACCTCGCCAACCAGGTGGTGCTGCGGGTATTCGGACTGGGCGACCGGGCGCGCGAGCGCTTCGCCGAGCAGAACGCGCGCATCGTCGGCCACACCCGCCGCTACAACCTCTACAGCTACTACAGCCACCGCGTGCCGTGGATCGCGATCGAGCTGATCGACGTGGTGGTGCTGGCGGCGGGCTGCTGGCTGGTGGTCGATGGCAGCATGACCACCGGCGGACTGGTGGCCTTCTACCTGCTGTTCTCGGCGCTCGCTACCCACACCTATTCGCTCACCACCTCGTTCTCCGGCCTGATCAGCGCCTCGGCCGGCATGCGCCGCGTCGGCGAGATCATGCGGCTGCCCAGCGCCCTGCCCGACCCTGCGCCGGCGCCGGCGCAAGGACAGGCGCCCCGCCCGGCCCCGGCGCTGCGCTTCGAGTCGGTGTCGTTCCGCTACACCGCACCGGCCGATGCCGTGCGGGACGGCGGACAGGATGCGGACACCCCGCCCGCCGACCAGTTGAGCCGCGCCAGCTTCGAACTGCCCGCCGGAAAGATGACCGCCTTCGTCGGCGCCAGCGGCTCGGGCAAGAGCACGGCGGTGCAACTGCTGCTCGGCCTGCAGCGCCCGCGCGAGGGGCGCGTGCTGGTGGACGGCCGCGACCTCGCCGGCATCCCGCTCACCGAGTACTGGTCAGGCAGCGCCGCGGTGTTCCAGGACAGCCTGCTGTTCCACGCCTCGATCGCCGAGAACATCCGCACCGGGCGGGTCGATGCCACCGATGCGCAGGTCGAGGCCGCGGCACGCGGTGCCGGCATCGCGGACTGGGTGGACACGCTGCCGGCACGCTACGACACGCCCGTGTCCGGCGACACCTGCTCGGGCGGGCAGCGCCAGCGCATCGCGATCGCGCGCGCGCTGGTGCGCGAGCCGGCCCTGCTGGTGCTGGACGAGCCCACCAGCGCGCTGGACGCCAGCACCGGCCGCGCGGTGATGCAGACCCTGCTGTCGGTGTCCGAGGGCCGCACCTCGGTGCTGGTCACGCACCAGCTGCGCGACGCCACGCATGCCGCGCTGATCATCGTGTTCGAGGCCGGACGCGTGGCCGAGTCCGGCACGCACGCGGCGCTGCTGGGCGCCGGCGGCGCCTATGCCGCCCTGTGGGAGCAGCAGGAAAAGCGCTTGTCGCTGGACAAGCCGCCCGGCTGAGCCGCAAGCGGCACGCCAGCCCGGCTCAGCTCCAGCCGAACAGCCGCGCCGGGTTCTCGGTGAGGATGCGCCGGCGCATGCCGGCGCTGGATTCCCAGCCAGCCAGCAGGTTCAGGATCGCGCCATCGTCGATGGCCCGCCAGGGCGCGATGTCGGTCGGCGCCCGGCCCGGCACCTGTGCCGAGTTCGGGTGCGGCCAGTTGCTGCCCCACAGGATGCGCTCGGGGTTGGCCGCGATCAGCGCGCGCGTCAGGGGCGCATATTCGGCAAACAGCGGCGGGTTCTTCGATATCCGGTACGGCGCGGAGACCTTCACGTAGGCGCGCCCGGACTTCACCAGTTCCAGCACCGTGCCGAAGCCCGCCTCGTTGAATCCGTCCACGCCGTTGGCGCCGGCGAAGTGGTCCAGCACCACCGGCACCGGCAGCGCCATGAAGTCGGCCCGCAGCGCCGCGATGAGCGCCGGCCGGGTGAAGATCTGGATGTGCCAGGGCCGCCCGGCGATGCGCTGCACCGCGGCGCGCAGGCGCGCGCCCGAGGCGACAGGATCGGTGACCCCGGCGGTCTCGAGGTTCACGCGCACCGCGCGCACGCCAAGCGCATGCATCTCGTCCATCTGCGCGGCGGTGACGTCGTTGCCCAGCACCACCACGCCGCGGGCACGCCCGCCCATCGCGCGCATCGCATCCAGGGTGCAGCGGTTGTCCGTGCCGTAGAAGCTCGGCTGCACCACCACGGTCCGCTCCACGCCCAGGCGCCGGTGCAGCCAGTTGAGTTCGTCCACCGAGGCCGGCGGCGGCGTGTAGGTGCGCGGCGTCACGAAGGGATAGCGCTCGGTCGGTCCGACCACGTGCACATGGGTGTCGGTGGCGCCGCGCGGCAGGTCGAAGCTGACCGGCGTGCGGGGCCGCGGCGCGACGCCCGCGGGCTCGGCAGTCTCCGCACCCGTACCCGCGCAGCCGACCAGCGCCACCGGCAGGGTGCTGCCGAATGCGGCCAGCGCCGCGGTCTTCAGGAACTGCCGACGTCCGTCCATGCGTCCCCCTCCGGGATGGTGTGCACGGCATTGTCGGCGCGCCGGCAGTCATCGCCTAGCGGCATGGCGGACTAGCTGTTAGGCCGAACCGGCCTGACTGCGCCCGCCGCGGGGGCAGGCCGATACCGCGTTTCAGGCAGCCGGCTGCCGCTCCAGCAACTGGACCAGCGTCGTCAGCGTCCGGTTCACCGGCACCGGCACGCCCAGGCGCTCCCCCAGCGCCGCGACATGGCCGTTGAGGTGGTCGATCTCGGTCTGCCGGCCGCGCGCGATGTCCTGCGCGGTGGAGGACGTGGCCTGCGGCATGGCGTCGGCCAGCCGGCATGCGGCGTCGACATGGTCGCCAGGCGGCATGCGCACGCCCGCGGCCTGCGCGACCGCGAGCACCTCGCGCACCGCGGCGCGCATCAGTTCCAGCGCCGCGGGATCCTCGACGATGCGGTGGTAGCGCGACCGGCCCAGCGCCGAGATCGCGTTGTAGGCGCAGTTCATCACCAGCTTCACCCACAGCTCGCCGGCGATGTTGTCCGACACGCGGCACGGGATGCCGGCGGAATCGAGCTGGCCCGAAAGCGACCGCAGGTCCGCGCCGTCGGTGCCGTCGCCGATGACGAGATGGCCCGCGCCATTGTGGCGCACGCGCCCGTCGCCGGTCATGGTGCAGGCGACATAGACCACCGCAGAGGCCACGCGCGCGCCGGACGGGCCCAGTACTGCTGCCAGGCGCGCGGCATTGTCCACGCCGTTCTGCAGGCTGAGCACCAGCGCCTCGGGCGGCAGCAAAGGCGCCATGTCCCGCGCGGCGCGCTCGGTGTCGGTGCTTTTCACGCAGCACAGCACCAGTTGCGCGTCGCGCACCGCTTCGGTCTGCGTGGAAGCGGCCACCGGGATATGGCCCTGAAAGGCAGGCAGCGTGTAGCCCGGACCCGCGAAGCCCGGGCTCTCGAACCACAAGCCGTCGCGCTGGATCGCTGCGACATGGTTGGCTCGGCCGATGAGCGTGACCGGCGCGCCGGCGCGCGCCAGCATGCCGCCGTAGTAGCAGCCCACCGCGCCCGCTCCGAGCACGGCGACGCGCGGCAGTCCGGGCATGGCGTTCAGAGGATCCGGCTGAACCAGAGCAGCGACAGCAGCGCCGCGCCCATGGCGAGCGCCGCCCCCAGCGCCGCGAAGATCGCGGTCACCTCGGTGGCCTGGCGCTTCTCGAACGCGAGCTTCATGCCGAGGTTGGCGTAGATCTTCGACAGGTCGGTCGCGGTGCCGGCGCGGAAGTACTCGGCGCCGGTGGCCGCGGCGATCTTCTTCAGCTGGTCTTCCTCCAGCCGCACGCGCATCGACCAGCCGTTGGCGGTGAGCGTCGCGCCTTCGCTGGTGCCCACGCCCACGGTGTAGACCTTCACGCCATGCTCGGCGGCGATCGCTGCGGCCTTGAGCGGGTCCGGGCCGGTGTTGCTCTGGCCGTCGGACAGCAGCACGATGGCCGCCGCGGTGTTGGAGCCGGGCTCGGCGGCCTTTTTCACTTCCGCGGCCCCGGCCTCGGGCGCAGCAGGCTGGCCCGCGCCGGGCAGGGCCCCGGCCGACGGCGCCGGCGCGGCGCGCGAACTGCGCCCGCTGATGAACAGCTCGACGTCGATGTTGGCCTCCGGCACCAGCGTCGCCAGCGCGAGGATCAGGCCGCTGCCCAGCGCCGTGCCGCGCTGCAGCTGGAACCGGTCGATCGCCTCGTACAAGTCCTGGCGGTTGCGCGTGGGCGACTGCACCACGGCGGCCGCGCCGGCGATCGACACCACGCCGACACGCACCGCGCCGGGCTGGCCGGCGATGAAGTCCTTCGCGGCGGCCTGCGCGGCGCTGATGCGGTCGGGCTTCACGTCGGTCGCGCGCATGCTGCCGGAGATGTCGATGGCGAGCATCACCGACTCGACGCGCGAGGGAATCAGCAGCGGCGCCTGCGGCCGCGCCAGCGCCAGCAGCATCGCGGCCACGGCGAGCAGCAGCAGCATCGCCGGCACATGCTCGCGCAGCCGCTTCCAGCGCGAGGGGCCCGCCACGCCGGCTTCGCGTGCCGCCTGCATCAGCGCCGACTGGCCCACGCCCAGCAGTTCCAGATTGGCGTAGCGCCGTGCCGCCTCGCGCCGGCGCCGCAGCAGGCGCAGGTAGGACCAGGCGAGCACGGGCACCAGCAGCAGGAACCACAGCATCAGCGGCCAGATGAAGCTCAGGTGGCGGAGGTCGATCATGGGTTACGCCGCCGGCTTGACCTGCATGCCGCCCGCCCCCATTTGCCCGCCTCCGGCCCCTATTTGCCCGCCTCCGGCGGCGAGCTGGCTGCGGCGCTTTCGCAGCCGCGTGAAGTGCAGCAGCGCCTCGTCCAGGCGGTCGTTGGTGGCGAGCTCCAGGCAGTCCACGCCGGCCTCGGCGAGCGTCGAGCGCAGCGCCGCCTCGCGTTCCTTCGCCAGTTGCGCGAAGCGGCGGCGGAAGCCCGCGTCGCGCGTGTCCACGAACAGCTGCTCGCCGGTCTCGGCGTCCTGCATCACCACCAGGCCGAGGTCGGGCAGTTCCGCCTCGAGCGGATCATGCAGGCGCACCGCGATCACTTCGTGGCGTCGCGCGAGCAGGCTCATCGCGCGGCCCCAGCCCGGCTTGCTGATGAAGTCCGACACCACGAACACCACCGAGCGCCGGCCTATCATGCCCAGCGCATGGCCGAGCAGCGCGGACAGGTCGGTCTCGCGGCTGGTGGCGGCGAGCGGCTGGCCCGCGGCCTCGGCCTCCTTCGCCGCGCGCTTCGCGCCCGCGCCGTCCTTGAGCATCGCATCCAGCAGGTGCAGCACGTGGCGCCGCCCGCCGCGCGCCGGGATCACCCGGTCCGGGCCGGTGCCGGTGGCGTGCAGGATCGCGCCGACGCGGTTGCCGTAGCGGGTGAGCAGGCGCGCCAGCACGCTGACGAACTGCGCGGACAGCTCGCGCTTGCGCACGCGCTGCGAGCCGAAGTCCACCGAACCCGACAGGTCGAGCAGGAACCAGGCCGCGACCTCGCGGTCTTCCTGGAACTCGCGCACGTGCGGCGCCTGCAGCCGCGCGGTGGCATTCCAGTCGATGCGGCGCACGTCGTCCTGCGGCTGGTATTCGCGCAGGTCGGCGAGGTCCAGGCCGAAGCCGCGGAACAGCGTGCGGTAGTCGCCCTGCAGCAGGCCGTCCAGGCGGCGGATCACGGTCCATTCGAGCTGGCGCAGCAGGAACTGCGCCTCGGACTCGGGACGGCGCTCGTCCGCCTCCCCCGCGGCGCCGTCCGCGGGCGCGGGTCCGCCCTCCGCGGCCGTCGCGGCAGCGGCCGGCTTGCGGCGCAGGAACTCAGGAAGCTTGAGGAACCTGGACATGCGCTTCCAGCGGCTTCTCGGGCTTGGGCACGGCGGCGAGCACCTTCATGATCAGGCCATCGGCCGTCTGGCCGTCGGACAGCGCCTCGTAGGACAGCACCAGCCGGTGGCGCAGCACGTCGGGCACCAGGTCGATCACGTCCTCGGGCAGCACGTAGTGGCGCCCGCGCAGGAAGGCCAGCGCGCGGCCGCCCTCGATCAGGTTGATGGTGGCGCGCGGGCTGGCGCCGAAGGTGATGTAGCGCGCGATCGCGGCGAGGCCGTACTTGTCCGGGCGGCGCGTGGCCGACACCAGCTTCACCGCGTAGCTGATCAGGCCCGGGTCCACGTAGACCTTGCGGCACTCGGCCTGCAGCGCGCCCAGCTGCTCGGTGCTGGCGACCGCGGCGACCTTCTCGGACACGCCGGTGACGCGCTCGACGATGACGAATTCCTCTTCCTCGCTCGGGTAGCCGATCAGCACCTTCATCATGAAGCGGTCGACCTGCGCCTCGGGCAGCGGATAGGTGCCCTCGGTCTCGATCGGGTTCTGCGTGGCCATCACCAGGAAGGGCTCGGGCACCTTGTGCGTCTGGCCGGCGATGGTCACCTGGCGCTCCTGCATCACCTCCAGCAGCGCGCTCTGCACCTTGGCCGGCGCGCGGTTGATCTCGTCGGCCAGCAGCAGGTTGGTGAACACCGGGCCGAGCACGGTGGAGAACTCGCCGGTCTTCTGGCTGTACATGCGCGTGCCGACCAGGTCGGCGGGCAGCAGGTCCGGCGTGAACTGGATGCGCTTGAACGAGCCGCGCACGGTGCGCGCCAGCGTGTTGATCGTGAGCGTCTTGGCCAGGCCCGGCACGCCCTCGACCAGCAGGTGGCCCTGCGCGAGGATGGCGACCAGCACGCGCTCGAGGAAGTGGTCCTGCCCCACCACCACGCGCTTGACCTCGTAGAGCACGCTCTGCATCAGCGCGGCGCTCTCCCCCAACGGTGCCTTGTCGTTCATGATAGCCAATTTCCCTTTATATATCAGCCACTTACGCTCAAAATGGAGGAATTCCGACAGCGCTACCGGCCGATTCGATGGTGGCCGCGAAGCCGATGCCGATGAAGGTGCGCGCGTCGGTCGGGTTGAGGATGGCGGTGACGATGCCCACCACCTCCCCGCCCATGGTGACCAGCGGCCCACCGGAGTTGCCCGGGTTGGCCGCGGCGTCGAACTGGATCAGGCGCGTCAACTGGCGCTTGCCTTCGGGCGAGCGGAACTCGCGGTTCAGGCCGGACACCACGCCCGAGGACACCGAGGGACCGATGCCGAACGGAAAGCCCACCGCGACCACCTCGTCGCCGGGCCTGAGGCTGGCGCTCGACCCGAGCGTCGCCGAAGGCAGGTCGTCGGGGATCTTCTTGGCCTTGATCACCGCGAGGTCGTTCTCGGGCTGCGCGCCCACCATCACTGCCTCGGACTCGGAACCATCGAAGAAAGTAACGATGATCTTTTCGGCGCCCCACACCACGTGCAGGTTGGTAAGGATGGTCCCGTCATCCACGATCACCACGCCTGAGCCGACGCCGCGCTCCTGCTCGCCCTCCTTGGGCTTCTTCGGGTCCACGCCCATGCTGCGCACCCGAACCACCGACTGGCGCACCAGTTCAGCTGCCTTGGCCTGGCGCGAAGGCAGGGTCTTTTCCAGCAGCGTGTTCATCACTGCCGAGTCGATGTCTTCCTGGGTGAGGTCCTGCGGCGCGGGCCGCATCGCGTCGCGCCCGAACACCACGGCCAACGCAATCAGCAGGCCGGCGGCGAACATGAACAGGCGCTCGTGGCGGAGCGCGAACGAGCCTGCCCTGGCACGCAAGCCGGATGGATCGGGCGCGGCCTTCGCCGCCGGCCTGGACGCAGCATCGCGCCCCGACGCGGTGCGCTCGCGTTCGATGCGGTCCTTGTTGGTGCTGCTGTACAACGCTGCCCGCTTCATCGCCTGCCCGAATCCCCGTGAATCGCACGGTCCAGGCAGACCATGCCAAAGACGTGCCAGCCAGCTTCCCGATCCGTCCGTCCCGCGCGAACTTCCGGAAACTTATCACGCGCCAACGGCACGGTGCGCTAAAGTATTCCGAGACGTTGCACACACCGTTGAACCACACCCCGGGCAGGGTTGTCCCGGGCTGCATGACCCCGGGAGGCAGGATGCGGTTCCTCTGGCCGGAAATGCTCTGGCTGCTCTTGTTCGTGCCGGCGCTGGTCGGCGCCTATGTGGTCGTGCTCCGGCGCAAGAAGAAGGCCGCGATCCACTATGCCAGCCTGGCGCTGGTGCGCGAGGCGCTGGGCCCGCGCCAGGGATGGCGCCGCCACATGCCGCCCGCGCTGTTCCTGGTGGCGATGGCCGCGGCCATCCTCGCGATCGCGCGGCCGAGCGCCGTGATCGTGCTGCCCTCGGACCACCTGAAGCTGGTGCTCGCGATGGACGTGTCGCGCAGCATGCTGGCCAGCGACGTGAAGCCCACGCGCATCATCGCGGCGCAGGATGCCGCCAAGACCTTCATCGGCGAGCTGCCTGACAACATCCGCCTGGGCATCGCGTCCTTCGCCGGCACCGCCTCGGTGGTGCAGACCATCACCGACAACCGCGACGAGATGACCGCCGCGATCGACCGCTTCCAGCTGCAGCGCGGCACGGCCACCGGCAGCGGCCTGCTGGTGGCGCTGTCCATGCTGCTGCCGGACTCGGGCATCGACCTGGAATCCATGGTCTACGGCAGCGACTTCTCGCGCATGTACGGCACCGGCACCGGCAGCCGCGCGCCGCTGGAGAAGGCGCGCGAGGCCAAGGCCGGCAAGAAGGAGTTCAAGGCGGTGCCGCCCGGCTCCTACACCGGCGGTGCGATCATCCTGCTGTCCGACGGGCGGCGCACCACCGGCCCGGACCCGCTGGAGGCCGCGAAGATGGCGGCCGAGCGCGGCGTGCGCGTCTACACCGTGGGCTTCGGCACCAAGGAAGGCGGCGAGATTCCCGGCATGGAGGGCTTTTCGTTCTGGGCGCGGCTGGACGAGGAGACACTCAAGCAGGTCGCCAAGATCACCGAGGCGCAGTACTTCTTCGCCGGCAGCGCGGCGGACCTGACCAAGGTCTACCAGAACCTCAGCACGCAGATCGGTCTGGAGAAGCGCGAGACCGAGGTGAGCGCGCTGTTCTCGGCGCTGGCCGCGCTGCTGGTGGTGCTGGCCGGGCTGCTGTCCATGCTCTGGTTCCACCGCCGCGCCTGAATCCGTCGCAGCGCCCCGCCCCGATGCCAGTCAGCGCACGGGACGCGCCAGGCATTCGCCGGGGTCCTTGCCGCGTTCGCACAGCTTGATCGGCCCCAGCGTCTCGTACACGGCGCGCGCGTTCTTCGCCGTCATCGGCGCGGTGTCCTTGGTGAACGGCGCGGCGCGCACCGCCTTCTGCAGCACCACGAGGTCGCGCCCGGCTAGGATGGCGACATGCAGCGCGACCTCGCCGCGGCCGGCACCGCGCACCGTCGGGCAGCCCAGCACGGCCACGTGCGCCGGATAACCGTCCACCTTGATGTCGCCCATCGAGGTCTTGATCGACTCCCCCTCGCAGGCGGGCGCGATGCGTCCTGCCTCCATCGCCAGGTAGATGCCCGGCGTCATGTTGGGCGTGTCGCCGAAGCCGCGCAGCGCCTTGAGCGTGATCAGTTCGCGCCAGTCGCCCAGGGTCTGGCCCCTGGGCAGCATCTCCATCAGCAGCGACTGGGCATTGGACTGCTTGTTCGCTTCCTGCCATCCGACCGGGGCGCTGAACAGCACCGCGTGGTTGAAGACCGGCGCGACCACCACCGACGGCCGGTCCGGCCTGAAGGGCGGCGCATCGGCGGCAAGGGCGTTTGCGGCGGCGAGGCAGGCTGAAAGCAGGGCCATGCGGCCCGCCCGCCTGCCCCGGCGGGATGCGCGGGGCGTTGTCATCGCCCGAGTATAGGTCGGCCGCATCACGGCGAGCCGCGCCCGGGGACGCCGGACGGGAGCCCCGGCGGCGGCGCCTCGGGGACATCGCGCGGCACGGCGCGCAACGGGCGCGCCATGCAGGCCGACATGGCTTCGGCGGGATCGCAGATGCGCACCATCGGGAATGCGGACTGCATCAGCGCCGGCGCGTTGGCGCGCGTGATCGGCGCGTTGTCCGCGGCGAAGGGCGCGCCCCGCGCCGCGCGCCGCAGCAGCACGATGTCCCCCTCCACCAGGATCGCGATCTCCACCAGCGCCACGCCGAGCGTGGCCGACAGCGCGGCGCAGCCGTGTATCGCCGCATGGCCGGCATAGCCGTCCATCAGCACCGGGCCGAGCGACACGTCCAGCGGGCCGGACGCGCAGGACCGGGCGATGTCCGCGCCGTTGTCGCGCAGGAAGCCGAGCGCGCCTTCGGGATGCGCCGCGCCGGCGCCGAGGACCACGACCACGCCCAGGCGCTCGGTCCAGTCGGCCGCGCTCTGCCCGTCGGGCAGGATGTCGATGGACAGGTTGCGGCCGTCGGTCTGCCGGCCTGCGAAGGTCCAGCCGGCGGGCGTGGCAATCAGCGCGTCCCGCCCGGGCAGGGGCACGCGGTGCACCGCCGGATTGCTGCGCGCGCCGGGAACAGGCGCCTCGGCCGCGATGGCGGCGCCCGCCGGCACGGCCATGGCAAGCGCGAACAGCAGGCGCAGGCCGGACGGCACGACGCGGAAACACGGGTAGCGGAGCATGGACGCCGGCGCGCTGTGGAACGTCGCCAAAGTATAGTTCACGCCAACCACGCCCCACCAGGGAATGCCATGCACGCCGACCTCATCCTCACCGGAAACATCCTCACCCTGGACGCGCGCTCGTCGCGCGCCGAAGCGCTCGCCATCCGCGGCGGACTCATCGTGCTGGCCGGCAGCCGAGGACAGGTGATGGCGCTGCGCGGACCGGGCACGCGCGTGCATGAATTCGGCGCCGCGACCCTGCTGCCCGGGTTCAACGACACCCACGCGCACATGAGCACGGTGGGCATCAAGACGCTGCGCCCGTCACTGGCCGGCGCGCGCTCCATTGCCGACGTCCAGGCGCGCGTGCGCGAGCTGGCGCGCGCCACGCCCAAGGGGGAATGGATCGTCACCATGCCGGTGGGCGATCCGCCGTTCTATGCGGAGGGCGCGGCCATCCTCGCCGAGGGACGCTTGCCCACGCGCCTGGAACTGGACGCGGCCGCGCCCGACCACCCGGTGTACCTGTCCAGCCCGGGTGGCTACTGGGGACAGATGCCCTGCCTGTCGGCGATGAACTCCGCGGGCCTGGCCGCCAATGGCATCACGCGCGACACCCAGCCGGGCGCACCCGGCCTGACCATCGAGCGCGACGCGGACGGCGAACCCACCGGCGTGTTCCGCGAGGCCAACTTCGTCAGCGTGATCGAACTCGCGCTGCTGCCCGCAGTGCCGCGCTTCACGCCCACCGACCGCGTGGAGGCCCTGCGCCGCGGCCAGCGCATGTGCCACGCCAAGGGCACGACCAGCATCTACGAAGGCCATGGCGTGGCGCCCGCCGTGGTGGCCGACTTCAAGGCCCTGCACGCCACGGGCGAGCTGAGCATGCGCTCGCACCTGGTGCTGGGCCCCGACTGGGGCAGCATGGCCGAGGCGCGCGAGGCGATGGCAACGCGCATGCAGGAAGCGCGCGGCCGCGGCACCGGCGACGCGGTGCTGCGCGTCTCGGGCGTGTTCATCCCGTCCTACGGCGACACCGGGCTGAACGGCCTGTTCCGGCGCAACCCGGCCGACCTGGGCTGGGGCGACTACCTGCGCTTCGTGCACGGGCCGGCGGAGTTCGCCGAACTGGCGGAATGCGCGGCGCGCAACGACCTGCGGGTGAACACCGTCGTGTCCGACCGGCTGCATGACCTGGCGCCGGTGCTGGCCGACCTCGCCACCCGCCACCCGATCGGCGAGCGCCGCTGGGTGATGGAACATGTGAGCCAGTGCCGCGCCGCCGACGTGGACGTGCTGGCCTCGACCGGCTGCGCGGTCACGCTGATCCCGGCGCACTTCGTCTGGAAGTACGGACACCGCTTCACCACCCTGCCCGCCGACGAGCAGGCGCTGGTCGCGCCGGCCGCGCGCCTGCTGGAACGCGGCGCGCCCGTGTCGGCCGGCACCGATGCCGTGCCCTGGGACCCGCTGGTGAGCGTGTGGGCCATGAGCCAGCGCAAGACCAAGAAGGACGGCACGATGCTGGGGCCGGACGGACGCCTGGGCGTCGAGGCGGCGCTGCGCCTGGTCACCGCTGCCGGGGCCTGGCTCAGCTTCGAAGAAGGCGTGAAAGGAACGCTGGAAGCGGACCGCTGCGCTGACATCACGGTGCTGAAGAACGACCCACTGGCCGCCGAGGGTGACGCGATCCTGGACAACGAGTGCCTCGCTACCCTGGTGGGCGGACGCTGGGTGCACGGCGAAGCCTGAGCTGACGCCTCCGGAGCGACTGCGGCACGCATTCCAGCGTCAAGAGCCGCGCCGCCTTGCGACGGCGCGTTCCACCCTGTCGAGCCACGCCGCCTTACGACGGCGCGTTCCACCCTGTCGAGCCGCGCCGCCCTACGACGGCGCGTCAGAGGGCTTCACCCCGATGGCGCGGAACACGCGCCCGGCGTTGGCGCGGTCCTCGCGCAGGAACTCGGCGAACTCCTTGGCCGAGCCGCCGACCGGATCGAAGGACTGGGCGCGCATGTACTCCTGCACCTTGGGCGTCTGCAGGGCCTTGGCGAACTCCGCGTTCAGCCGGTCGACGATCGCCGACGGCGTCTTCGCCGGCGCGAACACGCCGAAGTAGCTGCGCAGGCCGGGGTCCGCGCCCTCCTCGCCCAGGCTGGGCGTCTCGGGCAGCAGCGGCGAGCGCTGCGTGCCGACCACCGCCATCGCCTTGAGCTTGCCCGCGCGGATGTGGCCAGCCACGATGCCGATGGACATGAAGGTCACGTCGACTTCGCCGGCCAGCGCGGCGGCGGTGGCCGGGCCCGAGCCCTTGTAGGGCACGCCGGTCATGGCCGCGCCCGAGGCGTGCCTAAGCCACAGCATGTAGACCTCGGGGATGCTGCCCGCGCCCCAGGTGCCGAAGTTGATCTTGCCCGGGTTGGCCTTCGCCCAGGCGATCATCTCCTTGTACGAGCCGAACGGCGCGTTGCCCTTCGCGATCAGCATGCTGTTGCTGCGCACCAGGTTGATGACCGGCTCGAAGTCCTTGTCCGCGTCGTAAGGCAGGCTCTTGAACACGTGCGGGTTGTAGGACAGGCTGTCGGCCACGGTCTGGCAGATGGTGTAGCCATCGGGCGCGGCCTTGGCGCAGGCCTGCATGCCGATGATGGAACTGCCGCCGGGACGGTTCTCCACCAGCACCGGCTGCCCGATGTTCTCCGCGACCGCCGAGCCGGTGGTGCGCGACAGGGTGTCGCTCGGGCCGCCGGCCGCGTACGGCACGATGATGCGGATCGGCTTGGCCGGGAAAGCCTGCGCCTGCGCCGCGCCGTGACACAGGGCGGCCAGTGCCGCCGCCAGCGTGCATTGCCATGCCTGCCTTGCCGTCATTGCCGCCTCCCCTTCGTATGAATGCGTATTGTCCGGGCTAGGCCACGGTAATGCGCGGCGCCCCGGCGACCATGCGCCCTATGGTGCGCGAATCCGCGAACCCGCGCTTGCTGAATTCCGCATGCACCGCGGCTTCCGAGCCCGGCGCGCAGGCAACCAGCAGGCCGCCGCTGGTCTGCGGATCGGTCACCAGCGTCTTGACGTAATCCCCGGCGCCTGCCGGCAGCGTGACGTCCGCGCCGTAGCCCGCCCAGTTGCGCCCGGTGGCGCCGGTGCGCGTGCCCTGCTTCGCCCATTCGAGCGCCTCGGGAATCATGGGCAGCGCATCGAAGCGCACTTCCGCGCCCAGCTTCGAGCCGCGGCAGATCTCCAGCAGGTGGCCGGCCAGGCCGAAGCCGGTCACGTCGGTCAGGGCATGCACCTCATCCATGGCGGACAGCGCCTCGCCGGGCGTGTTCAGCCGGGTCGTGGAATCGATCATGGCCTCATAGCCCTTGGGCGAGAGCACGCCCTTCTTCAACGCGGCCGAGAGCACGCCCACGCCCAGCGGCTTGCCGAGGATCAGCAGGTCGCCTTCGCGCGCCGAGCTGTTGCGCTTCACCTTGTCCGGGTGCACCAGGCCCAGGGCGACCAGGCCGTAGATCGGCTCGAGCACGTCGATGGAGTGGCCGCCCGCGATCGGGATGCCCGCAGCATGGCAGACCGACTCGCCGCCGGCGAGGATTCGGCCGATGACCTCCAGCGGCAGCTTCTCCAGCGGCATGCCGACGATGGCCAGCGCGAAGATCGGCTTGCCGCCCATGGCATAGATGTCGGAGATGGCATTGGTCGCGGCGATGCGGCCGAAGTCATAGGGATCGTCGACGATGGGGGTGAAGAAGTCCGTGGTCGCGACGATGGCCTGGGTGTCGTTCAGCTTGTATACCGCCGCGTCATCGGCCGTCTCGGTGCCGACCAGCAGGGCTGCGGGCAGGCCGCGCACCGGCGTCTGCGCCAGCAGCTGCGACAGCACCGCCGGGGCGATCTTGCAGCCGCAGCCGCCGCCGTGGCTGAAATCGGTGAGGCGTATCGGGGCGATCATGTCGGACATGCGCAGACTCCTGCATAAGCGAACCCCGATTCTAGTCTCGCAGGCGAGCCTGCGTCCCCGTGCGAACCACCTTGTTTGCCGCACACAGGGGCATCCCGTAACATGGCGCTCCCGGAGGGGCCCTATCGCGCCGCTCCAACCCTGAATCAACCAGAACTGGACCTCTTAATGGACCGTCGTGCATTCCTTTTGTCTTCTTCCGCGCTGGCCGCCAGCGGCGCGATTCCCGGCCACGCGCTGGCCCAGGCCCCGGCCCCCTGGTCGGACGGCAGCGCCTGGAGCACCTACGAAGTCACCACCAAGGTCGAGCTCGCCGCCGCCTCCGGCCCGACGCGCGTCTGGCTGCCGCTGCCGCTGTCCATGAACACGGACTGGTTCAAGACCCTGAACAGCAGCTGGACCGGCAACGCCGACGTGATGAAGGTGGTGGGCGACGCGAAGAGCGGCACCACGCTGTTCTACGCGGAGTGGTCCGTCGGCCACGACTTCCCGAACGTCTCGCTGTCCAGCGCCTTCCAGACGCGCGACCGCGCCATCGACCTGTCGAAGCCGCGCAGGTTCGAGGCCGAGGATGCATCGAACCTGCGCCGCTACTTCGCCGCCACCGACTACATGCCCACCGACGGCATCATCCGCGAGACCGCGCTCAAGGCCACCAGGGGCGCGAAGACCGACGTGGACCGCGTGCGCGGGATCTATGACTGGGTCGTGGAGAACACCTACCGCAAGGCCAGCACCCGCGGCTGCGGCCTGGGCGACGTGAAGGCGATGTTCGAGAGCGGCGACTTCGGCGGCAAGTGCGCCGACCTGAACGCGGCTTTCGTCGCGATGGCGCGCTCGCTGGGTATCCCGGCGCGCGACGTCTACGGCATGCGCGTGGACGCCTCCAAGTGGGGTTACCGCTCGCTGGGCACGGCCAGCGCCGCCAATGGCAACACCATCACCGGCGCCCAGCATTGCCGCGCCGAGGTCTACCTGCAGGCGCACGGCTGGGTGCCGATGGACCCGGCCGACGTGCGCAAGGTCATGCTGGAGGAGCCTCCCGGCAACCTGCCGATGTCCGACCAGAAGGTCGCGCTGGTGCGCAACAAGCTGTTCGGCGCCTGGGAGATGAACTGGATGGCCATGAACTACGCGCACGACGTGAAGCTGCCCAACGGCCGCGGCGCGCCCGTGCCCTTCCTGATGTACCCGAACGCCGAAACTGCCGCCGGGCGCAAGGACAGCCTGGACCCGGCGAGCTTCAAGTACACGATCAACGGCCGCAAGCTGGCTTGACCCTGCGCCGCACGCTGCTGCGCGCGGCGGGCTCGGCGGCGCTGCTCTCTGCGCTGCCGACCACCCTGCGCGCGCAGCCCCGCCTCTCAGCGGACCGTGCGCTGCGTCCCGCCTCGGGAAACGCCCCGCCGCTCGCACTGGCCGATGCTGCCGGACAGGTCCACGACCTTGCGGCGATGCGCGGGCGCGTGGTGCTGGTCAATTTCTGGGCCACGTGGTGCGAGCCCTGCCGCGACGAGATGCCGGCGCTGGAGCGGCTGCAGAAGTCGCTGTCGGGCACGCCCTTCACCCTGCTCGCGGTGAACGTCGACGAAGCCAAGGAAAGAGCCGGTCCGTTCATGGACAAGCTGGGCGTGAAGCTCACCGTGGTCTACGACGCTTTCGACAGCGTGGCCAGGGTTGACTGGAAGGTGCGCATGATGCCGGCCACGTACATCGTCGACACGCGGGGTAGGCTGCGATGGTCGCTGCTGGGCGACGCTGAATGGGACCAGCCGCGCTATGCGGATGCGATACGCCGGTTGATGGCCTGATCGCAGGCCGGGGTCGCCTGCGCCGGGACGGCTACTTGACCAGCTTCTCGCCGGGCTTCAACCGGTAGGCGGCGACCACCTCGCCGGTGTTGAAGTCGGTCACCTTCACCGCGCCGTCCACCAGCTCGACGATGGGCGGGTCCACGTCCGGACTGGTCCAGACCACCTGCCCCTGCGCGTCCTTCACCACGAATACCGCCATTGCCTGCTCCGTCAGTTCCTGGGCTCGTCGCCCGGTAAATCCAGATCATCCCCTGTCACCGCCTTCCAGCGGGTAGCCGCCGGGTCGAGAAGCGGCGCGAGTTCGTCCTTGGTCGCCCAGGCGAGGCACTCCAGCTCCAGCGGGTCGAGAAAGCCCACATGCCCGGTCCGCAGGTCCTCGATGCGCAGCCTCGGCCCGTTGCCCGCAGTATCCACCGACACCGCCACCTGGGCGTACTCGCCGGCCAGCACCACCTTGGCGGACTTGTCCACGGCGCTCAGACCAGGAAGGACAGGTTGTGGATGGGCTCGTTGTTGTTGATCAACATCACCTTCTTGTAGGCCATGCGCAGCACGCCGTCCACGCGCCGCAGGCGGTGCACCTGGCGCGCGAAGTAGGCGGTCTGCAGGCCGCGGCGCAATTCGCCCAGCACGAAGTTCGACTCCACCTCGATGTCCCCGCCCGGCGCCTGCGGCACCAGCTCGACGTTGGACACGATGCGGCGCATGCGCGAGCGCGGCTCCTGCGCCCAGGCCCCGCCACTCTTCAGGCGGTCGATCCGGTCCTGGATGCGCGAGCGGTCGTCGTAGATGATGGAGATGTGGAAGTTCGGGTCGTAGTCGTCGATGTTGGCCGGCAGCCAATAGAGCGCGTCCTCGGTCCAGAGGGCCGCCCAGTCGTCATAGCGGTTCTCGTCGGCCAGGCGCGCCTCCATGTAGAGGAAGGCCTCGACTTCGCGGATGTCCGCCGCCGCGGTGTTCGCCATGGGTGCGTTCATGGCGGCCTCAGCGCGACAGGTGCTCGGCCCACCAGCGCAGCTGCGCGCGCTGGGTGAGCTCGTCGGCGTAGTGCCCGGTCATGGTGCCGGCGACGCGGTACTCGGGCGGGGTCTTCGCGTCGTCATCCGGTTGTTCGCGCCCCATGCCGCGCGCCATGTACTTCCAAGGGTCCACGGTCTGCTGCATGCCGAGCTGGTTGCGCTCGAACATGTCGACGTCGTCCGGGTTCACGCTGCCGGCCGGCCCCATGCGGTCCTCGGTGTCGCGCATGCGCTTGAGGTTGAGCTCGTGCGGCACGCCCTTGAGGAAGGCGCTGTAGAAGATGATCTCGAACTTGTCCACCGCGATCGGGCGCAGCACGCGCACGTCATAGTTCACCATGTGCATGTTGGGCATGAACACGGTGTGCGGGTTGCCGCCGGTGCGGATCAGGAACTCGGCGCGCTCCTTGCCGTAGGTCTTCTCCATGGTCGCGCGGTACTCGCGCGCCCAGTCGGTGTCGGGCAGGCGCGAGCCGGTGCCGGCCCATTTCAGGTCCAGGCAGTAGTGGCCGCGGCCGAGGTCGCGCTGCTTGTAGCCGGTCTCCACCGTGCCGCCGCCCGCCATGGGGTTGCGCCGCTCGCCGGCGCGCTTGCCGCGCATGTACATGAAGGTTGCCTGGTGCGCGAAGGGCGGGTGGTAGCCGTCGCCGCCCTGGAACTTCCAGTTGGCGTGGATCAGGCCCTTGATGCTGCCCTGGCGCAGGATCACCTCGCCCTCGGGCGAGGCGTCGCAGAAGATGTCGATCGACTTCATCGCCGCCGGCCCGAGGTGCTCGGCCAGCGACAGGCCGTTGTCCACCAGGTTGGTCCAGATGAAGCCGCGGTAGACGTCCATGCGCGGCTCGACCAGCCCGAAGTCCTCGTTGCGGAAATCCGGCCCGTAGGCGCCCTCGCGGTAGGGCACGCCCACCAGTTCGCCGGAATTCTTGTAGGTCCAGCCGTGGTACGCGCACCGGAAGAACGAGGAATTGCCCTGCTCGTACTGGGCGACGCTGTTGGCGCGGTGCCGGCAGCGGTTCATGAACACGCGGATGCGGCCCTGGTCGTCGCGCGCCATGATCACCGACTGGGCGCCGGCCCAGCGCAGCACGTAGTCGCCCGGTTCCGGGATCTCGCTGTCGTGGCCGAGGTAGACCCAGCCCCGGTGGAAGATCTTTTCCATTTCCATGGCGAAGATCTCCTGGCTGGCGTACACGTCGGAATGCACCAGCCCCTCGTCCAGCCTCAGCAGCGCGCGCACGTCTATCGCGCCGCGCGCCGGACTCCCCGCCAACCCGTCATTCGCACCCATTGCCTGGATCTCCCGCGGAAATTGCTTGCGAACTGCAATTTAATCCAAATCGGCCGGTCATGTTGCGGCACTGCCGGCCCCGCCCAGCAGGCGGGCGATCGCCGCGGCGTCCGGCTCGCGCTCCAGCGCCGCGACCCGCTCCAGGAACTCGCGCACCGCCGCCCCCGACATGGGACGGGCCGCGCGGCCGGCGCAGTCGGCAAACTTCGCGGACAGCCGGCCGAAATCCGCCCGCGTGCCCCCCGCGTCCATCGCCTGCCCGAGCACCTCCCCACCGGCCAGTTCCACGCGGACCTCCACGTCCCCGCCGGTCCGCCCGTCGAGTTCGTAGTCCACCAACGCGGACAGGCGCAGTGCTTCCGGATCCGAGAGGCCGGCGGCCCCGAGGTCGTCCAGCGAGAAGCGGCCGGATGACAGCGCCTTGCCCAGCGCGAAGGGGATGCTGTTGGACGCGGTGGCGCCGCTGGCCGGGCGCATGCGCGCGGCCAGCGGCTCAAGCCAGGCCCGGCAGTGCGCGCCGGCGCGCACGTGGATCGAAGTGATGGCCCCGACGCGGTCCGCGCCCAGCGTGCCGCGCAACGCGGCGCCCGCGGCGATGAAGGGATGCAGCACCGCGCTCGCGGGTGAGGTCTTGAACACGGCGTCGCCGCACAGGTAGCGCCCGCCCAGGTCCGCGGTGAGCACGGCCGCATCGTGGCGCCCGCCATAGAACAAGCCGTACAGCCCGGCCTTGCCCTCCAGCGCGTCGCAACGCGCGTCTAGCCCGTTCTCCGCGAGCAGCATGGCCTGCATCGCGCCCTGGTTGGCGAAGCCGCCGTAGATGGCCTTGGCCTCGCCGCCCTCGAAGGACACCTGGCGCGTCCCCGCGGCCTGCATCAGAGCCAGTCCCAGCGCGCTGTGCATCCGGGCCGCATCCAGTCCCGCCACGCGGCCCGCGCCTGCGGCGGCGCCGAAGTAGCCGAGCAACTGGCCCTCGAGGAAGCGCTCGTTCGCGTCCACGCCCGCGGCGTGCAGCGCGGCCGCGAGGCGCGAAGTGAACTCGGCGGCCACCGCGACGCCAGCGAGAAGGTCGCGCCCGGAAACCGGCCTGCCGCGGCCGGCCATCCATTCGGCGGCGACCAGGGGCGTCACGACCGAGGCCAGCCCGACATGGCCGCCGTGCGCGCCGTTGGCGTCGAAGTTCAGCGCGTGCGCCAGCGCGCCGTTGGCGAATGCCGCCTGCGCCGCGGAGCTGCGTCCGCCCCATCCCCACAGCGTTGCCTCGCCCGCGCCGCCGAGCGACAACGTGCGGACTGCTTCCCGGCCATCACCCAGCGAGGTCGCGGCCAGGGCGCAACCGGCGGTGTCCAGCACCAGCCCCTTGAGCACCTCCAGCAGCGATGCTGGCAGGTCCTCGTGGCGCAGGCTGCTCGCGAATCCGGCCCAGCGCGCGGTCGTCCCGGCAGCGGGCACGGGATCCGGGGAGGTCACCGCCACCCCAGCCCGCCAGCGGTTGGCCTCAGTTCACCACCGCGCCGGAGGCCTTCACCACCGGCCCCATGCGCTCGATGTTGCGCCGGACCTGCGCGGCGTATTCGGCCGGCGGATTGCCCACGGGGACCAGGCCGACCGCGTTGAGTTTCTGCACCGTGTCCGGCAGCTTCGCCGCCTTGGCCGCCTCCTGGTAAAGCTTGTTCACGACGGCGGGTGGCAGCCCGGCGGGGCCGAACAGGCCGATGTCGGTGGTGAAGTCCAGGCCGGGCACGAACTCCGCGAGCGAAGGCACTTCCGGCGCGAGCGGCGAGCGCTGGCCGGAGTTCACCGCGAGCAGCCTGGCCTTGCCGGCCCTGATGTGGGACACCAGCGCGGGCAGAGAGGCCATCACCACCTGGGTCTCACCCGACAGGAAGGCCGGCACCGACTGTCCCGCGCCCTTGTAGGGAACGTGCACCAAGTCCAGCTTGAGTCCGGACTTCGCCGCTTCCATGGACAGGTGGTGCAGGCTGCCGATGCCCGAGGAGCCGTAGCTGATCTTGCCGGGATTGGCCCTGGCATAAGTGACCATTTCGGCGAAGGTATTGAACGGGGCCGAAGCCCCGGCAACCACGAAGATGTAGCTGTTCGAGAGGTTGGTGACCGGCGTCAGGTCCCGCATCGTGTCGTACGGCAGCTTGGCGAACAGGTGCGGGTTGATCGCCGACTGCGACAGGTCGGCCACCAGCAGCGTGTAGCCGTCGGCCGGGGACGTGGCCACCGCCACCACGGCCGCGATGCCGCCGCCACCGCCGCGGTTCTCGACCACGAAGTTCTGCCCGGTGGACTCGCTCATGCGCTGGCCGTAGGTGCGCGCGATCACGTCCGGCACGCCGCCGGCCGCGTACGGCACGATCAGCTTGACGGGGCGGGACGGAAACTCCTGGGCATGGACGAGCGCCGCGCCGGCGGCGGACAGCGTGGCGAGCAGCGTGGCGATCAGGCGCTTGGGCAGGACGGTCATGCGGGCCTCCGGTCGGCAATTTGTTTGCAATGAGCAAGCGTATCTTGCGGCCGGAAAAGGATGCCACAAGCCTCCCGGGCGCGGGTGGCTTTGTGCCCTCCGCGGCGGCCGCGCCCCGGTCGGAGCCGGGGTACGATCGCACATCCCCATGCCGCCATGGACCCGACGCCGATGACACGCCCACTCGCCCTGCTCCCGGGCGCCATCGCCCTGCTGTGCTCGCTGGGCGGCTGCGTGGAGGGAAGCCGCCCGGATGCGGAACTCGCCCAGCAGGCGCGCGCCTGGCTGGTCGGCCTGTCGCGGGACCAGATCCTGGAATGCGCGGGCAAGCCGGAGCGCATCAGCGGCCCGGCCAGGTCCGAGTCCCTCGTTTACACGTCGTCGAGCGGCGACAGCTCGATCGTCATCGGCGCCGCCGGCGGGCCGGTGCAGAAGTCGCGGCACTCCTGCGACGTGACCTTCGTGATGCGCGACAACTGGGTCGTCGAGGTGCAGTACGCCGGACGCACCGGCAATACCCTGACCCCGGACGAGGAATGCGCGCCCATCGTGCGCAAGTGCATGAGGGTGCGCTGAGTCCCTCGCCGGGACGCCACTGGCGGAGCGGGGTCGCGCGCCCCCGCCGGCCGGCCCTTTACTCCGGCTGCACCCCGGCCAGCCGCACCATGTCCGCGTAGTTCTTCATCTCGGCCTCGACGAAACGCCGGAAATCAGCCGGCGAGTCGCCCACGCCGGTCACACCCATGGCATCGAAGCGCTCGCGCACGAACTGGCTGGCGAGCGCCTTGCGCACTTCGGCATGCAGCTGCGCCGCGATCGGGCCCGGCAGGTTGGCCGGCGCGAACATCGCGAACCAGCCGCCGTCCATCTCCATGCCCTTGAGCCCGGCCTCGGCCATGGTCGGCACGTCGGGCATGTAGGAAGCGCGCGACTTGCCGGTGTAACCGAGGGCGCGGATCTGCCCCGCCTTCACCCCCTGGATCGCCTGCGGCGGCGTGATCATCATGGCCTGGATCTCGCCCGCGATCACTGCGGCCATCGCCGGGCCGGATCCCTTGTAGGGGATGTGGACCATCTTCGTGCCGGCGCGGTTGTTGAACATCTCGGTCGCCAGGTGCAGGCTGTTGCCGATGCCGGGCGTGCCGTAGGACACCTTGTTCGCCGGGTTCTTCACGTAGGCGATGAACTCCTGCAGGTTCCTGGGCGGCAGGCTGGCGTTGACGGTCAGGAACAGGCCTTCGACCGCGCAGATGTTGGTGACCGGCGTGAAGTCGGTGAGCGCGTTGTACGGCAGCTTCTTGTAGACGCTGGGGTTGATCGCGAAGGACGTGGACACGATCATCAGCGTGTAGCCGTCGGCCGGCGCCTTCGCCAGCAGTTCCCCGCCGATCACGCCATTGGCGCCGGGCCGGTTGTCGACGATGAAAGTCTGCCCAAGCTGGTTGCCCAGCGCCTGGCTCATGATCCGGGCCACCGAGTCCGGCGTGCCGCCGCCCCCGGCGAAGGGGACGATCATGCGCACAGGCTTGCTCGGGTAGGCCTGCGCCGACACCGGGGCCGGCAGCACCGCCAGCGCGGTGGCCGCCAATGCGATGGCCAGGCTGGCCTTGATCCTGTGCAGCGCTGAGAGTTTGTGCATGACGCCTCCTGGTCGGGGGGGGGGTTACCAGCCGTTGCGGATGAACTCGACGATGTTCCTGCCCAGCAAGTCCTCGGCGGTATTCATGTGCGAAATCGCCGAGTTGTGGTTGTGCTTCGCAAGCCATACGATGCGCGGCGCCCGGCGCTTGGCCGCCGCGAGCCGGTGGAACAGTTCCGCGCCATGCATGTCCAGCAGCGGGTTCTCGAACTGCGCCAGCGCGATAAGGGTGGGCACGCTGTCCAGGCCGACGTGGTGCACCGGCGAGCCCTGTTCCATCAGTGCCTGGTCGGTGCCGAAGTAGGCCTCGACCTTGCGCGCGTTCGGGTTGTCCGGGAAGGTCTCGATGCGCACGCGCCCCGACACCGTGATGAAGCCGGCGATGCCCGGACCGTCCTTGGGATGGAAGCGCTTGTCGTAGGCATAGCAACCGGCATGCGTGCTGCCGGCCGAGTGGCCCATGGCGAATATCTTCGTGGCATCGCCACCGAAACCCGCGATGTTGGCGCGCGTCCAGGCCACCGCAGCGGCGAAGTCCTCGGTGGCCGCCGGATAGGGAAACTCCGGTGCGAGCCGGTACTCGATGTTCACGCCGATGATGCCGTGGCGGGCCAGGTACCAGCACACGTTGGCGTAGACCTCGTCCGAGCGGTCCTTGCGGCCGTCGACGAAGGCGCCGCCGTGTGCGAACACCACCACCGGTGCGCCGGCGGCGCCCGGGGGCACGTACACGTCCAGCACGTGCCGGGCATGCGTACCGTACGGAATGTCCCTGGTGACCGTGCCGGGCTTGGGCGCCCTGGCATGGATCGCCGAGAACCCGTCGACCATCAGCTTGGTATGGGCGCCGATGTTGGTTCCCCAGATGGGACCCACCTGCGCCATCAGGTCCCACAGGGATTGCGGTATCTCCGGAGGCGTCGCCATGCTCATGCGCGACGCCCCCGTGCCGCCGGTCCGACCGCCACGCCTGCCCGCATCAGACCTTCCGCGCCTTGAGTTCGGACGCAGCCAGCTTCTTGTCCAGGTGGGCGGTGCGCTTCTTGTTGAGATTCGTGTCGGCGTAACCCATGAAATCCGGCCTCGACTTGCCCACCATCACCTGCGTGTAGACCGGCTCCACGGTGTTGTTGTGGTAGCCGTGGATCACCCCGGCCGGCGCGAAGGCCATGTCCCACGGCCCCAGCACGGACTCGACGCGGTTGCCCTCGAGGTCCTCGAAGAACACCATCATGTGCCCCTGCAGCACGAAGAACACTTCCTCGATCTCGTGGGTGTGCGCGGCGTTGCCCTGGCCGGGAGGCACGTACATCACGCTCAGCGTGAAGCCCTGCGCCGGGATGAAATCCGGGCCGGGCTTGCCGCTGGTGTTGCCGATGAAGCGGTGCTGAGCGCGCTTCCAGCCTTCGATGCTGGCGTCCGCGAACGCGCTCCAGTCGGGCTTGCGCTCGCCGAAGCGCTGCACGTAGCGCTTGCTGATGTCCTCCAGCGACATGCCCACGACCGCCGGGTCGAGCGCGTGGACGCGCTGGATGCCCGGCTTGGACTTGCCCTTGGCTTTCGTGGCTGCCTTTGCCATGCTTGCTCTCCCTGTGGTCCCGGCGCGCGGGCGATCAGCCGCCGACGAACTCATTGGTGAAATAGGTGCCGATCGGCTGCTTGGTCTTGATCACGCCGAAGCCCATGAAGGCATCCTGGGTCTTCTCGATCACTTCCGGCGAGAGCCAGCCGGCCTGCTTGCCGCGCGCCCACTCCGGATCCAGCAGGTTGAACGACAGCGCCAGCACGCGCGACACCACCGCGCGGTTCAGCGTGGGGGAGCGCTTGAGCAGGGAGTCGATCGCGCCGCTCTGGTCCTTGCGGGCGGCGTCGATGGTCTTGTGCATCAGTTCGACCATCTTCTTCACCAGCGCGGGGTTCTGCTTCAGCGTGTCGTTGTGGGTGATCAGCGACAGGCCCGGCGCGGTCATGCCGGCGAGCGCGTAGGGCAGCGTGGAGACCTCGAGGCCGTTGGCCTCGAACAGCGGCACCTGCAGGAAGTCGAACGACTCGATCGCGTTGACGCGCTTTTCGAGCAGCGCGGCGGGCTTGGCCGCGCCTTCCAGGTTGACCAGCTGCACTTTCCCGTCCAGGCCGTTGGCCTTCAGGATGGCCGCGAGGTACTGGGCTGAGGCACTGCCAGGGGAGAAGCCGATGCGTGCGCCCGCCATGTCGGAGAACTTGGCCCAGCCGTTGGCCTTGGGATAGATGATGGCCATCGGATTCTGGCGCAGGTAGCCGGACACGATCTTGATCGGCAGGCCCAGCGCGACCTGGCCCATCACCGAGCCGCTGTCGGAGGTGCCGAACATCACCGAGTTGTTGCCCACGGTCTGCGCCGTGGAGGCCGAGCCGCGGCCTTCCAGCACCTCGAGGTCGATGCCCTCCGCCTTGAACAGCCCCTTGTCCACGCCGTAGTACCAGATGGCGTGGTAGCCGCTGTTCACCCAGTCCAGGCGCAGCGACACTTTCTGCTGCGCCGATGCGGGCGCGGAAAAGCCGACGGCGAGCACTGCCGCCGCTGTGAGGACCTTCAACATGCGTCGAATCATGATTACCCCCGAATGAAGGACTGCGTGGACTTGAGTTTGGACGGCTGCTTGTTCAACGGACTGCGAATTCCTGCCAACAATGCGGCTGCGGGGTCCGGCCGGGACCTCCCCGCCGGAGCGGGGACCGCGGCCACTAAGGGCGGCCTCAGTGGCCATTGCCGCGCTGCGAGACATGCCAGGGAATCATCAGGCGCTCGGCGAACTCGACGGCGTAGAAGAACACCATCGCGATCAGGGACAGTATCACAAGGGTCGCGAACAGCAGCGGCGTGTCCATGCTGCCGGAGGCCTGCACCAGCAGGTAGCCCAGCCCCTTGTCCGAGCCGATGAACTCGCCGGTCAGCGCACCCACCACGGCGAGCGTAGAGGCGACCTTCAGGCCGCCGAAGATCATCGGCAGGGCGTGCGGCAGGCGCATGCGCAGGAAGATGCGCCACGGCGGCGCGCCCATGGAACGGGCCAGTTGCACCATCGCCGGGTCGATGCTGCGCAGGCCGACGATGGTGTCGATCACGATCGGGAAGAAGGCGATCAGGAAGGCCACCGCGACCTTGGGCGCCATGCCGAAGCCGAACCAGACGATGAACAACGGCGCCAGCGCGATCTTGGGGATGCTCTGGGTCGCCACCATCGGCGGGTAGACCAGCCGCTCCAGCGTGGGCGACACCACGATGAGCATGGCCATCGGGATGGCGAACAACGCCGCGGCGATGAAGCCGGCGAGGATGGCGGCGCTGGTCCACATCGACTGCACCGCGAGCGGCTGCCACTGGTCGATGATGGACTGCAGCACCTTCAGCGGGCCGGGAACCAGGTAGATCGGGATCTTGAACAGCCGCACCGCGAGGTCCCACAGGATGAACAGGACCAGGAACGAGGCGCCGGCCCAGACCATGCGCTTCATGCGCTCATTCATGGATCACCCCCATGGTCTGGAACAGGTGGTTGACGTGGCGCACGTTGTCGGCGAACACGTCGGAGTCGCGCACCGCCAGGCTGCGCGGGCGCTGCAGGTTGATTCGCAGCACGTCGTGGATGCGCCCCGGGCGCGGCGTCATCACCACCACCCGGTCGGACAGGAAGATCGCCTCGTCGATGCTGTGGGTGACGAAGACCACGGTCTTCTTCGTGCCCTGCCAGATGCGCTGCAGGTCCACCTGCAGTTGCTCGCGGGTCAGCGCGTCCAGCGCGCCGAAGGGCTCGTCCATCAGAAGCAGAGGCGGTTCGTGGATCAGCGCGCGGCAGATCGCGACGCGCTGGCGCATGCCGCCCGACAGCTCCCAGGGGTACTTCTGCTCGAAGTCCTTCAGGCCGACGGACGCGATCAGCGCGCGCGCGCGCTCGACGTGCGGCTTGGGGTCCTGGCCGCGCATCACGTACTGCACCAGCACGTTGCCCAGCACCGTGTGCCAGTCGAGCAGCAGGTCGTTCTGGAACACGATGCCGATGTTGGTGTAGGGCTCGCGCACCTCCGTGCCCTCGATGCGGATGCTGCCCTCCGAGGCCGGCACCAGGCCGGCGATCATGGACAGCAGCGTGCTCTTGCCGCAGCCGCTGGGGCCGAGCAGGGAGACGAACTCGCCCACGCCGATATTCAGGTCAGCGCCGTCCAGCGCGACCACCGGGGTCTTGTCGCGCGAGGTGAACACCTTGCGCACGCCCTTGGCCTCGATGTAGGCCGGTCCGCCGATGTCGGTGGCCGACACCCGCTCGACCGTCGCAGGTACTGCCGGGATGTTCGACATCAGGCCGCCTTCACCCTGGCGGCGCGTACCGCCTGGACGATCTGCTCCGGCCGGATCGGCGTGGTGTTGAACTCGACGCCGAACATGGACAGCGCGTCGCACACCGCGTTGGCGATGGTCACCGGCGGGGAAATCGCCCCACCCTCGCCCAGTCCCTTGACACCCAGCGGGTTGAGCGGGGACGGCGACTCCTGGTGGATGATCTTGAAGCGCGGCGCGTCCATCGCGGTCGGCAGCAGGTAGTCCATCAGGCTGCCCGACAGGAACTGCCCCTCGCTGTCATAGGCCATCTCCTCCAGCAGCGCGCCGCCCAGCCCCTGGACCGCGCCGCCGATGATCTGCCCCTCGGCCAGCACCGGGTTGACCACCACGCCGCAATCGTGGGAAATGGCGTAGTCGGCGATCTTCACCTTGCCCAGCGCGATGTCCACCTCGATGATCGCGGCGTGCACGGCGTAGGACCAGGTGACCGTTTCCGGCTCCCAGTAATAGGTTTCCTCGAGGCCCGCCTCGATGTCCGCCGGACGGCCGGTGTCCCAGCCGGGGCGCGAGGCTGCCGCCACCTTGGACAACGGGATCTGCTTGCCGGGCACGCCCTTGATGCCGACGTGGCCCTCGCGCAGCTCCAGGTCGCCGGGGGCGCATTCCAGCAGGTGCGCGCTGATGTCGAACACCTTCTTGCGCAGCCGGTCGCTGGCGACGTAGATCGCCGCCGACAGGTTCACCGTCGAGCGGCTGGCGATGGTGCCGAAGCCCATGGGGATGCCCGCGGTGTCCGCGAAGGTCGGCACGACGTCGTCAGGATGCACGCCCCACTGGTCGGCGAGAATCTGCGAGAACACCGTCTCCATGCCCTGCCCCTGCGGGCAGGAACCGGCGGCGAGGTAGATCTTGCCGGTGGGGTCGACGCGCACCGTGGCGCCCTCGAAGGGGCCGGCGCCCGTGCCCTCGGTATAGCAGCCTATGCCGAGGCCGAGGTAGCGCCCTTGCGCCAGCGCCTCCTTCTGGCGCTTGCGGAACGCGGGCACGCCACCGATGGCGTCCAGCGCCTGCTCCAGCGCGAGCGGGTAGTTGCCGCTGTCGTACACGATGGGCGCGCCATCGCGGTACAGGGTGCCGGTGCGGAACGGCATCTCGGCCGCGGGAATCATGTTGCGGCGGCGGACCTCGGCCGGCTCCAGCTTGAGCTGGCCGGCAATCAGGTCCACCAGGCGCTCCATCACCTGTGCTGCCTCCGGGCGGCCGGCGCCGCGATACGGCGCGTTCGGCACCTTGTTGGTGGACGCGATGCGCGCGTGCACCTTCAGGTTCGGGATCTTGTACGGACCCTGCAGGTGGCAGGCGGTGTTGTAGACCGGCGCCACGCCCAGCGGGTTCCAGGCGCCACAGTCCATCACCAGGTCGTCGCGGAAGGCGAGGATCTTCCCGTCGGCGTCGAAGCCGATCTCGGCGTCATGCACCTGGTCCCGGGAATGGCAGGCGCTCATCAGGTGCTCGCGCCGGTCCTCGATCCACTTCACGGGGCGGCCGATCTTGCGCGCCAGGAAGGGAATCAGCAGGTCCTCGGGGTACACGTGCCCCTTCACGCCGAAGCCGCCGCCCACGTCCAGCGCGACGCAGCGCACCTTGGCCTCGGGCATGCCCAGGGTCACGGCCGCCTCGCGCTTCACCCAGTGCACCACCTGCGTGGAACACCAGATGGTGAGCGCACCGGTGCGGCGGTCGTACTCGCCCACCGCGCCGCGCGTCTCCATGGGGATGGCGGCGTAACGGTGGTGGTAGAAGCGGCGCTTGATGCGGTGCGCCGCCGCGGCCATGGCCCGGTCCGCGTCGCCCACGGCGATGTCGAACTCGCCGATGTTGTTGGTGCCGAACTGCTCGTGCAGGACGGGCGCGCCCTTCTCCAGCGCGGCCTCCGGATCCACCGCGGCAGGCAGGACCTCCAGGTCCACGTCGGCCAGCTCGGCCGCGTCCTCCGCGCTGTAGCGGCTGTCGGCGACGATCACCGCGATCGCCTCGCCCACGTGCCGCACCTTGTCGGCGGCGAGCAGCGCCTGGCGCGGGTTCAATATGGTGTGCGGGACGGCGGCCTTCCACTTGCTGGGCAGCACCACCTGGTTGTCCGGGATGGGCGGGAGCATGCTCTCGAGCTCCGCGCCACTGATCGCCATCACCACGCCGGGGGCGGCGCGCACGCGCGTCAGGTCCACCGAGCGGATGCGGGCATGCGCGACCTGGCTGCGCACGAAGGCCACATGCAGCATGCCGGGAAGCACCAGGTCCGCGACGTACTGGCCCTGGCCGGTGAGCAGGCGCTGGTCCTCGCGCCTGGGGATGGACTGGCCGACGAAGCCCGGCACCGATTTATTGCGCATCGCAAGTATTCCAAGCATCAAACGAATCGTATAAGCTAAAGCCAAGCATGCCCGCAGTCAAGCATTGCGTGTCGTGATACCTATGCACACGATGCGGCCCGGATGCGAAGCGCGGAAACCCCGCGGGAAGCCCGCCACCGCCCCGTCTGAACAGCGCTGAATCCACGCACCATTACAGGCACCCAACCCCGGTGAAACCTCCCAAGTTCGAATACCACGCCGCCGCCTCGGTCGAGGAAGCGGTCTCCCTGCTGCAGCGCTATGGCGGCGACGCCCGCCCACTGGCCGGCGGCCAGAGCCTGGTCCCGATGCTCAACTTCCGGCTGGCGAGCCCCAGGGCGCTGGTCGACCTGCGCCTCATCCCCGCGATCGCGGGCCTGCGCGAGGACGGTGACGCCGTCGCGGTCGGCGCCATGACCCGCCAGCGCGCGCTGGAGTTTTCCAGCGTGGTGCAAAAGCGCCTTCCGCTGGTGCGCGAGGCGCTGCGCTGGGTGGGCCACCTGCCCACCCGCAGCCGCGGCACCATCGGCGGTTCCCTGTCGCACGCCGATCCGTCGGCGGAACTCCCCATCGCCATGACCGCGCTGGACGCCGAAATGGTCGCGCAGGGCCCCAAGGGCCGGCGCTCGATCCCGGCGTCGCAGTTCTTCACCGGCTATTTCTCCACCGCGCTGGCCGCCGACGAGTTGCTGGTGGAAATCCGCATCCCGGCCGCGGCCGACGGCGACGGCGTCGCGGTCGAGGAGTTCTCGCGCCGCCAGGGCGACTTCGCCATCGCGGCCATAGCCGCCGTGGTCGGCAAGGGCGGCAAGAAGGTGCGCATCGCGGCCGGCGGCGTGGGCCCGCACGCCACGCGCCTGCAGGCGGCCGAAGCCATCCTCGAGAAGGGCGGCGTGAACGATGACACGATCGCCGCCGCCTGCGCGAAGGCGTCCGAGGTCGTGCAGCCCGGATCGGACCAGAACGCCTCCGCTGACTACCGCCGCCACCTCACCGGCGTGCTGCTGGGGCGGGCCCTGCGCCGCGCCGCCGGCATCGCCTGAGCAGGCCCACCATGAGCAACGCATCGAACCAGGCGACTCCCATGAACCAGCGCGTCACCATCAAACTGACCATCAACGGCGAGGCGCGCGAGGGCAGTTGCGAGCCGCGCAAGCTGCTGGTGGACTTCATCCGCGAGGACCTGGGCCTCACCGGCACGCACGCCGGGTGCGAGCACGGCATCTGCGGGGCCTGCACCATCCTGTTCAACGGCGAGGCGGCACGTTCCTGCACCACCTTCGCGGTGCAGGCCGACGGCGCGGAGCTGGTCACCATCGAAGGCCTGGCCAACAAGGACGGCAGCCTCAACACGCTGCAGCAGATGTTCCACGAGCACCACGCGCTGCAGTGCGGCTTCTGCACGCCCGGCATGCTGATCACCGCGACCGACCTGCTCAAAGTGAACCCCAAGCCGGACGAAGAGCAGATCCGCGAGGCCATGTCCGCGGTGGTCTGCCGCTGCACCGGCTACCAGGGCATCGTCAACGCCGTGGCCGCCGCTGCGGCCAAGCTGTAACACCGACCAGCACACACCCCCAGGAGCGACGCATGGCCGACGCCAAGCACCATCCCTACAGCCTCGCCTACGAGAAGGACGGCATCGTCTACGTCTCGGGCGCGACCTCCATCGACTACGAGACCCACAAGGCGGTGCCGGGACGGCGCGAAGCGCTGGATGCCGCGCTGAACGAGGTGGAGAAGCGCCTGGCCAGCGTCGGCCTGGACCTCAGCCACGTGGTGAAGGCAACCTACTACCTGCTGGACCTGAGCCTGCGCAACGAGGCCAACCAGCAGTACGAGGAACGCTTCCAGGTGCCGCGCCCGGCGCGCACCGTGATCGGCGTGTCCGCCATCCCCTACGACGGCGTCTGCGTGATCGACGTCATCGCCCACCGCTGAACCCGGAGACCGACATGGCGACCAAGAAAGAGCCCGTCTGGGCGAAGTTCCTCACCGCGCGCGACCGCAAGGTGCTCGCGGCCTCCGGCTATGGCGCGCGCCAGGGCTTCGGCAAGCGCCCGGCGCTGATCGTGATCGACGTGAACTACAACTTCACCGGCGATGAGCCCATGCCCATCCTGGAGTCCATCAAGAAGCGCCGCAACGCCTGCGGCCTCGAGGCCTGGGAGTCGGTGAAGTCCATCCGCCGGCTGATCGACGCCTGCCGCGCCAAGGGCCTGCCGGTCATCTACACCACCAGCGCGCGCCGCGAGGACGGCTGGGACGCCACCTCGTGGGGCTGGAAGAACGCGCGCGAGCTGGAGGACGTGGACGAGGACCTCAAGGGCAACGAGATCGTCGCCGAGATCGCGCCCCAGCCGACCGACATCATGATCCCCAAGATGAAGCCCAGCGCCTTCTACGGGACCAACCTGAACAGTTTCCTGGTCTACCTGAACGTGGACTCGCTGCTGGTCACCGGCGTGTCCACCAGCGGCTGCGTGCGCGCCACGGTGATCGACGCCTTCTCCGAGAACTACCGCGTGTCCCTGGTCGAGGAAGGCTGCTTCGACCGCCTGCAGGTCTCGCACGCGGCGAACCTGTGCGACATGCACGCCAAGTACGCCGACGTGGTCAGCGAGAAGGAAACGCTGGCCCACATCCGCAAGCTGCCCACGGGCCTGTTCAAGCTCCCCTCGGGCAAGACCAAGGTCAAGAAGCCGGCAAAGAAGGTGCGCTGAGCGGTCCGCGGACGGCTCGACCGGGCGGGATCTGCGCCGTGCGATAGGCGGGATCCCCGCCCATCGCTGGCCCGGCGCGCAGCGCGGGAGTATCTTACACCGGCCCGGCGCGCACGCCCGGCCCCGAACATCCCACCGCCGTAGGAGGATTCCATGAAGACCTCGATCGCCCGGGCGCTCGCCCTGTTGCTGTTTGCCCTTGGTTCCGCCGTCGCGCAAGCCCAGGACTGGCCCGGCCGCGCGGTGCGCTTCGTCGTGCCCTTCCCCGCCGGCGGCAGCGGCGACATCGCCGCGCGCCTCGTCGGCCAGAAGGTTTCCGAGATGTGGAACCAGCCGGTGGTGGTCGAGAACCGCGTCGGCGGCAACACCATCATCGCCGCCGAGTTCGTCGCCAAGTCCGCCCCCGACGGCCTGACCCTGCTGGTGCCGGTGGACGCCACCTTCACGATGAACGGCAGCCTGTACGCCAAGCTGCCCTACCGCCCGCAGCAGGACTTCGCGCCGGTCACGCTGCTGGTCGAGCAGCCGTTGATCTTCTCGGCCGGCCCCAAGGCGCCGAACATCCGCACCTTCAAGGACTTCATCGACACGGCCAGGGCCAACCCCGGCAAGATGAACGTCGCCGTGGGCGCCATCGTCACCCAGGTGATCGCCGAGCTGGTCAAGACCAGCGCCAACGTGGACTTCCTGATCGTCCCCTACAAGGGCAGCCAGCCGACCCTGGCCGCCATCCTCGGCGGCGACACTGAGGTCAGCCTGAGCGACGTCGGCCCGTTCGCCGCCAACATCCGCGACGGCAAGCTGCGCGGCCTGGCCGCCACCTCGGCCCGGCGCGCGCCCGCGCTGCCGGACATGCCCACGCTGGCCGAGGCCGGCCTGCCGGGCATCGCGATCAGCTCCTGGTTCGGCCTGGCCGCGCCCGCCGGCACGCCGGCGCCGGTGGTCAACAAGATCAGCGCCGACGTGCGCCGCGCACTCGGCATGGCCGACGTGCGCGAGAAGCTCAGCGGCGTGGGCCTGGAAGGCAGCCCGAGCACGCCGCAGGAGTTCGCCGCGCGCATCAAGGCCGAGGCCGAGCGTTGGGACGTGGTGATCAAACGGGCCGGCATCAAGCTCGACTGACATCCCCGACGGCCCGCGCGGCGGCTCCATGCACAAGATCGCCATCCCCGAGGGCGCGCTGAAACTGGCCGCCTCGCGGCGCGCCGGCCGGCCGGTGTTCCCGGTGCTGGCGCCCGCCCGCACGGCCCTGGTCGTGGTGGACCTGCAGAACGCCTTCATGCTGCCGGGCATGGCGATGGAGCTGCCGCACGCGCGCGACATCATCCCCAACGTCAACCGGCTGGCCGCCGCAATGCGCGCCGCCGGCGGGCTGGTGGTGTGGCTGCGCATCAGTTTTGCCGGACAGCGTGAATCCTGGAGCGTGTGGTTCGACGAGCTGCTGAACCCGGATGCCAGCGGCGACATGATCGCCCAGCTCTCCCCCGGCCATCCCGGGTTCGAGCTGCACGCGGCGCTGGACGTGCAGCCCGCCGACCTGGTGCTGGACAAGACCCGCTTCAGCGCCTTCGCGCTGAACTCGTCCCGGCTGGATGACGCGTTGCGCGCGCGCGGCATCAACACCCTGGTGATCGCCGGCGCGCTCAGCAACACCTGCTGCGAATCCACCGCGCGCGACGCCATGCAGGCCAACTACAAGGTGGTGTTCGTCACCGACGCCAACGCCACGCGCACCGACGAGGAACACAACGCGACCCTGGCCAACATGGCGCGGGTGTTCGCCGAGGTGGTGGCCACCGACGACGTGATCGCGCGCCTGCGGGCAAGCGGCTGAGGCCGCAACGGCATGGCCCTGGACGCATCGACGCTGGATGACCGCACCATCGCCCGCCTGCTCGCGGTGATCGACGCCGCGCCGCAGGACACGCTCTCGGTTGAATGGCAGGGCATGGAGCTGCAGGTCAGCAAGGGACCGGCGCCCGCCCCGTCCCACCCCGCGCCGGCACCGCAGGCCCCTGCCGCCGCGGCCGCTACCGCGACCACGGACGCCACCACCATCACCGCCCCGGCGATCGGCGTCGCCCTCGTGTCCCAGGCCGTACGCACCGGCAGCCCGGTCAAGGCCGGTGACGCGCTCTGCCAGATCCAGGTCGTGCATGACCTGCGCCTGGTGACCTCGCCCTGCGACGGCACCGTGGACGCGGTGCTTATCGCCGACGGGCAGCTCGCCGAGTACGCCCAGCCCCTGTTCCGGATCCGCCCGACATGACCACTCCGACTCCTTCCGGCGACCCGCTCGAATTCGTCGACACCACCTTCCGCGACGGGCCGCACAGCCTGTGGGCGCAGAACGTCACCGTCGGCATGATGCTGCCGGTAGCCGAAACCCTGGACCAGGCCGGCTTCCGCGCGCTGGAGGTGATGGGCTCGGGCAACTTCAAGAAGTGCATCCGCGAACTCAAGGAGGACCCCTGGACCAAGCTCGACCTGCTGCGCGAGCGGGTGCGGGACACGCGCATGGCCTTCGTGATGCTGCCCAGCGTCACCACCTTCGACATCACGCCGCCCTCGGTGCTGCGGCTGTACGTCGAGCGGCTCGCCGCGCACGGCATACGCCGCATGCACCTGATGGAATCGGCCAACGACATGGCCAACCGCATGCCCGAGATGGTGGCCACCATGCGCGAGGTCGGCATGGAGTCGGTGCTGGCGCTGGTGTATTCCATCTCGCCGCGCCATACCGACGAGTACTACGGCCGCAAGGCGCGCGAGGCCGCCGCACTGCGCCCGGACGTCCTCTACATCAAGGACCCGGCCGGCCTGCTCACCCCCGAGCGGACGAAGACGCTGGTCCCGGCGGTGCTGGCCAATGCCGGCGGCGTCCCGGTGGAGATCCACAGCCACTGCACCACCGGTCTCGCGCCGCTGTGCTACCTGGAGGCGATCAAGCTGGGCATACGCACGGTGCACACCGGCATCCCGCCGCTGGCCAACAGCGCTGCCCAGCCCTCGGTGTTCAACATCGCGAAGAACGCCGAGCTGCTGGGCCTGCGGCCCACGGTGGACCTGTCCCGCCTGCCCGAGGTGACGGCGCATTTCACCGCCATCGCGAAAAGCGAGGGCTTTCCGCTGGGCGCGCCGGTGGAGTACGACCTGTCGCAGTACCTGCACCACGTGCCCGGCGGCGTGATCTCCCACCTGCGCCACCAACTCGGCCAGCTGGGCATGACCAGCCGCATGGACGAGGTGCTGGAGGAAGTGGCTCGGGTACGGGTCGAACTCGGCTACCCCATCATGGTCACGCCGTTCTCGCAGTTCGTCTCCAGCCAGGCGGCGCTGAACGTGATGCTGGGCGAGCGCTACAAGCAGGTGCCCGACGAGGTGATCCAGTTCGCGCTCGGCCACTGGGGCCGCGAAGCGGCCGAAGGCGTGGAGCCGGAGGTGAAGCAGCGCATCCTGGACCGGTCGCGGGCGCGGGAACTCGCCGCCTGGCGTCCGCCGCAGACGCCGCTGGAGGAAGTACGGCAGCGCCTGGGCGGCGCGGGCGTGTCGGACGACGAGCTGATCCTGCGCTTCCTCTCGCCCGTGGGCGAGATCGAGGCGATGCGCGCCGCCGGACCGCCCAAGGCCTACACCGTCGCGGACACGCCGCTGCTGCAGTTGATCAAGGAGCTCGACAAGCGACAGGACCTGCGTTCGGTGCATGTGCGCGTTGGCGACACCTCGGTCACCCTGCAACGCAACGGCTAGGCAGCGGGTGCGTCCGCCAGCACCAGGTCGGCATAAGCGAACTGGTTGAGCGAGCTGTACCCGGCCACGCGGACCTCGATGGGGCGCGAGAACATCGGCCCGGCATGGCAGAAGGTATGGAACTCGCCGCGCTCGGCGCAGGGATCCACCTCCGGCGGCAATTCCCCCAGCAGCTCCGCATCGAACTCGCGCCCGACGAACGATGCCGGCAGGCGCTTCTCGTCCACGCACGTCAGGGTGGCGCGCAGGCCGGCGGCCACCATCTGCTGCGCCAGCGCCCGCGTGCCGTGCTCGCCGCACCAGATCGGGAACAGCGGCGCGATGCCGGTTCCTTCCAGCAGCTTCAGCCGGTAGTCACGTATGTCGTCCAGGAACAGGTCGCCGAAGGCGATATGGGTGACGCCACGCGCATGCGCCGCGGACAGCGCCTCGCGTAGGCGCTGCTCGTAGGTGTCGTTAGGGCAGGGCCAGGGCAGCGACACCGCATGCAGCGGCAGCCCGGCGGAGAACGCCTGCGCCTCGACCAGTTCGCGCCGCACCTCATGCACCGCCACCCGGCCAGCGGTGTCGCTGAAGCTGGTCAGCAGGCCGGTCACCTCGACGCTGTCCATGCCGCGCAGGCAGTGCAGCGCCCAGGCGCTGTCCTTGCCGGAACTCCATGCCAGCAGGACCTGCTGCTTCACCATGCAGCCGTGGTACCGATGCCGTGCTTCCCTGCGATCGCCACCGCCAGCTCCGCCGCCACCAGGTCCTGTATCGCAATCCCCAGCGATTTGAACAGCGTGAACTCCGCATCCGACGTCCGCCCCGGCAGCCGCCCGAGCAGCACCTCGCCCAGTTCCCCGCGTATGTGCTCCGGCCCCTTGATCCCGCCCTCGCGCACCGCGCCGAGGTAGTCGCCCGACTCGTTGATGGTGGACTCGCGCCGGTCCACGAACAGGCTGGCCGCGCCCATGCTCTCGGCGTCGATCTCGCGGTTGTTCGGGCCACTGGAGCCGACCGCGTTCACGTGGCAGCCGGGGGCGAACCAGCCACGTTTGGTGATCGGGTCGATGGACGCGGTCACGGTGCAAGCCACGTCCGCCCCGGCCAGCGCGCCCTCGATGGTCGGCGCGAACTCGCAGCCGAGTTCGTCGGCCAGCTGCTTTGCCTTGTCGGGCGTGCGGCCCCACAGCCGGTAGCTCGCATCCGGCAGCACGCAGCGCAGGGCGGCGATGTGCGCCCTGCCCTGCACCCCGGCGCCGATGATGGCCACGGTCTTCGCGCCCTTGCGCGCGAAGGTGCGCGTCGCCAGCGCCGACACCGCAGCGGTGCGTATCGAGGTCACCGCCGGCGCGTTCAGCACCGCAAGCAATTGGCCGTCGTGCCCGTCGTGCAGCAGCACCGCGCCCTGTATCGGGTCCAGGCCCGCGCGCGGGTTGTCCGGGTTCACCGCCATTTCCTTCAGGCCCCACAGGCGCGGCTCGGACAGGCGCAGCGCCGGCATGGTGGTCATCCAGTTGGGCGAACCGTCCGGCCGCACCCGCACCCGCAGCGGCTGGAAGAACTCGCCGCGCGCCAGGCCGCGGAACAGGCCGTCCATGGCCTCGATGCATTCCTTGTACGGCAGGCAGGCGGCGACGTCGGCCTGCGACAGCACGAGTATCGAGCGGCCCATGTCCCCTCCTCAGCCGCGCGTGGTGCGGTCGCCGCCGGCCGCCGAACCCAGCGCGGACAGCCAGCCGGGATTGCAGCAGGACCACAGCCCGGGCTTGGCCGGCGGCGGGGTCTGGCGGCTGCCGTGGCGCACCACCAGCTCGCCGTCGATCATGATCTGCGCGATGCCGGGGATGTCGCCGTGCGCGAGGCTCTCGGAGAGTTTGCTGCCGGGCGAACCCTGGATCGGGCCGGCCACCAGCAGGTCCGCGGGGCGACCGATGTCGAGGATGCCGACGTCCAGCCCGTGGGCGCGCGCGGTGTTGCCGGTGGCGACCGCGATCGCCACCGCCGGCGGCAGCTCGCACACGCCGGCCAGGTACTGGATGTTGCGCCACATGCCGCGCGGGATCACGCCGGTGCCGCCGGGCGTGTCCGTGCCCATCACCAGGCGCGCGAGGTCCTTGTTCTTCGCCAGGCGCGTCACCGCGCGCAGCGTGGACTTGTCGTTGGCCGAGGAACACACCTCCAGCGCGAAGCGGGTGTTGTCCACCACCTGGTCCAGGTCCTCGTCGGACATGGGAATGGGGCCGCCGCTGACATGCGCCGCCACGTCCGGCTGCAGCCATTCCAGCGTGCGGTAGCCGCACATCACGCTGGCGCCGGAACGCGACACGCCGCCGGTGTGCACCTTCACCCGGATGCCGCGTTCGTGGAGCTGGCGTACGTAGCGCTGCGCCTCCTCCTTGTGCGCATCATCCAGCGGGTAGAACAGGAACTTCGCGTACTTCGTGCCGTTGGCGGCGAGCCGGTCGAAGTGCGACTCGGTCATGCCCGGCACCAGGATCACCGTGCCCGCGACCAGCTTCACCCCGCTCCAGCGCACCCGGCCGGTGGTGTTGGCGGTGACGATGGCGATCGAGGTGACGAGCTCGGGCGTGAGCGCGTTGTAGTTCAGCCCGGGAATGTGCAGCTCGCAGGCCGACACCATGCTGGTGGTGCCGCCATGCAGGTAGTTGCCTATCCAGCCGATCGCATCCTGCGTCGGCGTCCACTCGCCGAACACCGGGTGCACGTGGCCGTCCACCAGGCCGGGCAGCACCGCGCCGCCCTGCGCGTCGATGCGCTGGTCCACCTTGCCATCGGCCACCTGCTCGGCCGGCGGGTTGAAGGCCGCGATGGTGGTGCCGTCCACCAGCAGGGACGTCACGTCCGCCATGGGCCTGGCGATGTCACCGGTGAAGCACTCGCCGATGTTGTGGATCAGGGTCTTGGCCATGGGAAGTCCGGTCGTGGTGGTGGAGGGGATCGCTACAATGATGCCATGCCCGAAATCTCCAAGACCGCCGACCAGACCCTGCTGGTGCTGGAAGCCGTTGCGCTGCGCGGCCCGGTGACCGCGACCGAACTGGCGCGTTCGCTCAAGCTCGCGCGCACCATCGTCAACCGGTCGCTCGCCACGCTCAAGCGGCGCGGCTACGTGCGGCGCGTGGCCGCCGGCTACCTCCCGGGCGTGGCGCTGCTGAACATCGCCGAGCGCGTGTCGCCCGACCTGCTGGTGCCGGCGCGCCCGTTGCTGGCGAAGCTGGCCGCCGAGTTCGGCGAGACCTTCATGCTCAACGTGCCCGATGGCGGGGACGCGGTGCAGATCGCGCAGGTAGTGGGCGACAAGCACTTCGTGCGGGTGGAACTGACGCGGGGCTTCCGCCACCCGCTGGTGCAGGGCGCAAGCGGGCGCGCCATCCTCGCCTATCTCGATGATCCAATTCAGGAAAGGCTGGTTGCGGCAGTGCCGCGCCCGGCCGAGTTGCGGCGCGAGCTGGCGAAGGTCCGCAAGCTCGGCGTGGCCACCTCGCATGACGAGCTGTCCGCCGGGGTATGGGGCATGTCGGTGCCGGTGCGCTCGGCCGGCGAGGTGCTGGCCAGCATAGGCGTGGTGGTGCGCATGGCCCGCTCCGGGGAATTGCCGCGCTTCTTGCCGGCGATGAAGCGCGCGGCGCAGGCGCTGGCACGACCCGCTGCACAAGGCTGAGCCCGCTCCACGTCCGGATATCGGACGTCCGTGACCGGCGTCCGATATCCGGACGCCCATGTCCGGCGCCACGCGCCGCGACTATCATGGTTCCGCAACAGCCCGCCGACACACCGTCGTCCGCATGCGGAGGCACCGTGCCCGACCAGCAGCGCCGCGTCTTCGATCCCTTCGCCATCCCCGGCCACCAGGGCCTGACCCCCACGCACACGCTGGACTGGGACGCGATCGCGCGCAAGCTGGTGCGCGATTCGCTGAAGCTGGGCCGCCATGAGCGCGTGATCATCTCGGCCGATCCCTACTTCGGTGGCGCCGCGCTGGACGCGGTGCGCTGCGAGGTGCAGCGCGCGCGCGGCATCGAGCTCGCCACCATCCTGCACTGGACGCCGGAAGTCGCGAAGCTGCGCGCCACCAACGGCCGCAAGCCCGACCCCGAGGATGACGCCGCCGAGACCCAAGCCATGCGCGAGCTGTTCGCGGTGGCCGACGTGTTCATCCTGATGATGAACGACCGACGCGGGCGGCGCACGCTCGCCACCTCGCAGTCCGACCAGGTGGTGGACGGCTGGAAGAAGGGCCGCTCGGTGCACCTGCACTGGTTTCACGACCCGGCCATCACCGACCCGGCGCACCCGGTGAACCTCGCGCTGGACCGCATGAACCAGGAGGCGGTGGTCGACCTCGACTACCCCAAGCTCGCCGCCCACATGGCCGGCCTGGCTGCCGCGATGCGCGGGCGCACGCTGCGCCTGACCGACACCCACGGCACGGACCTGCGCTTCACCGCCGGCACGCACTTCCACCAGAACACCGGCGACGCCTCGCGCGAGCGAATGGCGGCCATGGTGTCGGGCCGCGACCGCGAGGAGGAGATCCCCGCCGGCAGCCTGCGCACCATCCCGCACCCGGACAGCGCCGAGGGCGTGCTGGTGTTCCCGGCCACGCGCGACGGCGAGTCGCCGGCGCTGGGGCGCGGCATGGACTGCGCGCCCTTCGCGCGCGACGGCCTGCGCTTCGAGTTCCGCGCCGGCCGCATCGTGCGCGTCACCACCGGTGGCGACCAGAAGCTGCTCGACGAACTGTGGGCGAAGGAATCCGGCGACAAGGACCGGCTGGGCGAGCTGGTGCTGGGCTGCAACCCGCTGCTGCGCCCCGTGCCCGGCTCGGGCTTCCATCCGCACTACGGTTTCGGGGCCGGCGTGGTGCGCCTGATCCTCGGAGACAACACGCTCTCGGGCGGCGACTACCGCTCCAGCTTCCACCGCTGGCTGATGTGGGGCGACGCGACACTGGAGGCCGACGGCGTGCCGCTGGTGGCCGGCGGCGAGCTGCTGCGCCCGCCCGTCCCGGGCTGAACCCACGAATGCGCCACACCGTCCCACCACGAGGAGGTAACACATGATGCACGCACCGAAGCGCACCATCCTGTCCGCCGTCCTCGCCGCCGCAGCGGCGCTGGCGCCGATGTATGCCACCGCCCAGGCCTTCCCGGTGCCCGGCAAGCCGATACGCATCGTCGTGCCCTTCCCGCCCGGCGGGCAGACCGACGTCTACGCGCGCCTGGTCGCGCAGCGCCTCGCCGAGCCTCTGGGCGGCGTGTCCGTGGTGGTGGAGAACAAGCCCGGCGGCAACACCACGCTGGGCGCGGCCGACGTGGCGCGCGCGCCGGCCGACGGCCATGCGCTGCTGTTCATCAACCCGGCCGCCATGACCCAGCTGCCGCACCTGGTGTCGAAGATGCCCTTCGACCCGATGAAGGACTTCACGCCGGTCATCCAGTTCGTGCGCACCACGGTCGTCCTGGTGGCCCATCCCTCGGTGCCGGTGTCCAGCGTGCGCGAGCTGGTCGCCTACGCCAAGGCGAACCCGGGCAAGCTGAACTACGCCTCCTGGGCGCAGGGCTCGAGCTCGCACCTGTATGCGGAGATGCTCAAGCTGCAGGCCGGCATCGACCTGCTGCACGTGCCCTACAAGGGCACCACCGACGCGATGCGCGACCTGCTGGGCGGACAGGTGCAGCTGATGTTCGACGGCCTGGCCACCGCGACCGCCAACACCCGGGCGAACCGGGTGAAGGCGCTGGGCATCGCCGACACGCAGCGCAGCGGCGCGCTGCAGGAGGTGCCGACCTTCTCCGAGCAGGGCGTGAACGGCATCGACATCGCCAGCTGGATCGGCTTCTTCGGCCCGGCCGGCATGCCCGCCGCCACCACCGCGCGCCTGAACGCGGAGCTGCTGCGCGTGCTGCGCCAGCCCGACGTCGCCGAGCTGATCCGCAAGGGCGGCAACGAGCCGGCCGGCGGCACGCCCGAGGAATTCGCCCGCGCGGTGCGCGAGCAGAGCGACACCTGGGGCAAGGTGATACGCCACATCGGGTTGAAGCTCGACTGATGGCGGCCTCAGCATCACGGAGAACGCGGGCTGCCGGTGGCGCGGCGGTGGTTGAACGACGCTGGATTCCCGCTTTCGCGGGAATGACCGGACTACGGGGCGATGCGCCGCATCGGATTGAACCAGAGTCGGTTGCGAACCCGATAGCACCGTCGCTCCCGCGAAAGCGGGAGCCCATTGGCGTACCGGTTGTTCGACGACACTGGATTCCTGCTTTCGCGGGAATGACGGCACCTTGCAACGTGGCCGTACCGGCGATACGGCTGCACCTCGCGGTCGAAAGGAAACCCTAGCCATGAACGCCCCCACCCCCGCGCTGGTCCCCTTCGGCGTGCAGCGACTGAACCACACCGCGTGGAAATGCCGCGATGCCGAGGAGACGCGCGCCTTCTACGAGGACCTGCTCGGCCTGCCGCTCGCGCACGTGGTGCGCGCCGACACCGTGCCCTCCACCGGCGAGTACTGCCCCTACGTGCACATCTTCTTCAAGTTGCGCGACGGCTCCTTCATCGCCTTCTTCGACCTGGGCGACGGCCGGGCCAGCACCCTGGACGGGGACACGCCCGCCTGGGTGGACCACATGGCGCTGGACGTCGCCTCCATGGACGAGCTGCGCGCCGCGCGCGACCGGCTGGCCGCGGCGGGCGTGGACGTGATCGGCCCGGTGGACCACCACTGGCTGCACTCCATCTACTTCCACGACCCGAACGGCTACCGCATGGAACTGTGCTTCCGCAGCCTGGGAGAGGAATACCTCGGCCCGGCCGCGACGCAGGCGCATGCCGCGCTGGCGGCCTGGACCGCCGAGCAGGACGCGAAGCGCAGGGCCGGCGCATGAACATGCTGGTGCTGGGCGCCACCGGTCGCGTCGGCCGGCTGGTGCTGGCCGAGCTGCTGGCCTCGGGCCAGGCGGTACGCGCCATGGTGCGCGATCCGGCGCGCGCCGCCACGGCCCTGGGCAAGACGCCGGACCCGAAGCTGGCGTTCGTCGCCGGCGACTTCGGCGATGCAGCCAGCCTGGCGCGCGCCTGCGAGGGCATGGAACGCGTGTTCCTGGTGTCGCCGGTCAGCGAGCACCTGGCCGCGCACCAGGCGGCGGTGGTCGAGGCCGCGCGCCGGTCGGGCGTGAAGCGCCTGGTCAAGCTCTCCGGCTCGGCCTGGACCATGCTCGAGGGCAGCATGACCGAGACCGGCGCGCAGCACCGCGCGGTGGAACGGGCGCTGCAGGACAGCGGCGTGGGCCACGCCGTCATCCGCCCCAATGCCTTCATGCACGGCGCGCTGGATGCGCCGGTGCTGGCGCTCAAGTCCGGGGACGAACTGGCGATCGCGCGCGGCACGGCGCGCGCCGGCTACATCCATGTCGCGGACATTGCCGCCTGCTGCGCGCAGGCCCTGCTCGCGCCCGCCGCCTCGAATGCGCTGCACGAGATCACCGGTCCCGCCTCGCTGTCCGGCGAGGACATCGCGGCTGCCGCCTCGGCGCTGCTGGGCCGGACCATCCGCTACCGCGCCGTGCCGCTCGCCGCCGCGGTCGAGCGCCTGCGCGCGCAGGGCATGGCCGGGTACCTCCTGCGCCACGCCGAGGAGAACTCGATGCGGGTTGCGCGCGGCGATGCTGCGATGGTGACCGCCGAGGTGCAGCACCTGCTCGGGCGCCCGGCACGCGGCATCGGCGCGTTCATCGCCGAAACGCTGGGCATTGCCCGGTGAATCCCCCTCCCATGGGCACCATCCAATGAGCAGAACGGCATGAGCGGGAACTTCGTCAGCTACTTCGACTACAGGCACTTCCCGCCGGTGCTCCCGCCGCTCCAGGGCGGTCGCGCCCAGCGCGCGAGGGTCACCCTGGTCGGCGGCGGGCCGATCGGCTTCACCCTTGCGCTGGCGCTGGCGAAGCACGGCATACCCAGCATGGTGCTGGAGGCCGACGACAGCGTCTGCACCGGCAGCCGCGCCGGCTGCATCACGCGGCGCACGCTGGAGATCTTCGAGCAGCTCGGCATCGCCGCGCCCTGCATGGAACAGGGCCTGCCCTGGCACGAGGGCTGGAGCTACCACCGCGACAAGCCGGTGCTGCACATGCAGTACCCGCCGGACGCCGGCTCGCGCTTCCCGGCGCTGGTGAACATCCAGCAGTGCTATGTCGAGCAATACATGGTGGACGCGATCGCCGCGCATGGCGACTTGATCGAGGTGCGCTGGCAGAACCGGCTCGCCGCCATTCGGCCCGGTAACGCGGGCTGCGCGCTGGAGGTGGAGACGCCCTCGGGCAGCTACACGATGGACAGCGACTGGGTGGTGGCCTGCGACGGCGCGCGCAGCCTTGTCCGCTCCGCGCTGGGCCTGCGCATGGAGGGCACGCGCTACGAGGCGCGCTACATCATCGTCGACATCAAGATGGCCAGCAGCCTGCCGCCGGGCCGGCGCGCCTGGTTCGACCCGCCATCCAACCCGGGCGCGACCCTGCTGCTGCACAAGCACAAGGAAGACCTGTGGCGCTTCGACTACCAGTTGCGCGACGACGAGGACGAGGCCGAGGCGGTGAAGCCGGAGAACGTGCTCGCGCGGGTGCAGAGCCACCTCGACCTGATGGGCGAGCGCGCGCATTGGGACCCGGTGTGGATCAGCACCTACCGCGCCAGCGCGCTCACGCTGGCGCGCTACCGCCACGGGCGCGTGCTGCTCGCGGGCGATGCGGCGCACCTGGTGCCGATCTTCGGCGTGCGCGGCATGAACTCCGGCGTGGACGACGCGCACAACCTCGCGTGGAAGCTGGCGGCGGTGCTGCGCGGCGACGCCCGCGAGTCGCTGCTGGATTCCTACTCCGACGAGCGCGTCGCCGCCACGCGCGAGAACATCCGCAACGCCTCCAAGAGCGCCGAGTTCATGGACCCGCCCACGCCCGCATTCCGGCTGATGCGCGACGCGGTACTGGGACTGGCCGAGACCGAGGACTGGGTGCGCCCGCTGGTCGACTGGCGCGCCAGCACCGCGGTGGGCTTCCCGGACTCGCCGCTGAACGTGGCCGGTGACGGCGCTGCCTTCGGCGGCGGCCCCGCAGCCGGCATGAACCTGCCCGACGCGCGCCTGCAACGCGACGGGCAGGCGGGCTACCTGAGCGCACTGGCAGGACCCGGTTTCGCGGCGTTGACTTTCACCGCGCCGGGGGAAGATGAAATATCAAATAAAATCAGCCACTTATGCTATTTCAAGGCACTTCTGGCCACCCACTGCATCGCACCGCCGGGACACGCCTCGGCCGGCGACTGGATCGACGTCCATGGCGAGGCGGCGGTGCGGCTGGATGCGCGCCCCGGCACCACCTACCTGTTGCGGCCCGACGGACACGTGCTCGGGCGCTGGCGCAAGCCGGATGCCGGCGCGGTGCGCGAGGCCATCAACCGCTGCCTGCGGGGCGGCACCGCGGGATGAAGGCGGGAACGAACCCGGCGAAGCACCGAGGGGGAAGCAAGGGATGAACCGAGGACTGAACGCGCAGGAACTGGACGAGGCCTATACCCGGCTGTGCCGCGGGCTGGGCGATGCGCCGCAGGAGGAAGTCGCGCGCCGGCTCGCGCGGCTCACGCTGTTGCTGATGCGCGAGGTCGGCGATGCAGAGCGCGTGCGCGCCGCAGTGGACGCGGCGCTGGCCTGAGCTCGCGGCCTGACCTGAGCTCGCGGCCTGGCCGCCACGCCTTGAACGCAGTCCCCTTGGACGTCAACGGGTCAGGCGGTCGCTTCTTCCTGCAGCAGCGCCAGCTGCGCCGCGTCCAGGTGGCACCACTCGCCCGGCGCGATGCCCAGGCTTTCCAGTTGCAGCGCGCCTATGGCGGTGCGCGCCAGCGCCTCGCAATGGTTGCCGGCCGCGGCCAGCATGCGCTTGACCTGGTGGTACTTGCCCTGCGTGAGCACGATGCGCAGGCGCCGCTCGTCCACCTTCGCGCAGTCCAGCGCCGCGATCGGCGCGGGCTCGTCATCCAGTTGCACGCCGGCCTTGATCGCTGCGACCAGCTCAGGCGTCAATGGCTCGGCCGTGGTCGCCACGTAGGTGCGCGTCACGTGCCGCTTGGGCGAGGTGTGCGCATGGATGAACTGGCCGTCGTCCGAGAACAGCAGCAGCCCGGTGGTGTCGTGGTCCAGGCGGCCGGCGGGCTGCAGGCCGCGCAGCGAGTACTGCGGCGGGAACAGGGTCATCACGCTCGGATGGTGGCTGGGCTTGCGCGAGCACTCCACGCCCTGCGGCTTGTTCAGCGCCAGCACCAGCCGGTCGCGGCAGGTCCAGGGCTCGCCCGAGACCTCGATCACCAAGTCCTGCGCCTCGATTTGCGCGGTCCAGGCCTCCGCCACCACGCCGCCCACCGCCACCTCGCCCGCGGCGATCAGGTTGCGGCACTCGCGGCGCGAGCCGAAGCCTTCCTTCTGCAGAATCCTGTCCAGCGTCATTTTGGCCATGGGGGCACTTTACCGGAGCGGGACCGGCTTTCCCGGCAAAAGCCGCGCTTTCCAAGCGGCGGCACCTCCCACTACACTGCGGTTCCGATGCCATGACAGCAGCGGGAGTTCCAGCAGCAGGCACCAGGCAACACGCAACACGCAACACGCAACAGGCAACACCAGCAGCCGCACAGTCCAGCGCATCACCACCCAGGTTCCACCATCCGGACGGAGGTCGTTGTCGTGAACATGCTCGCCCTACACCTGCCCGCCTTGCCCGGGCGCCGCGCCATCCTCACCCGCGCCCTCGCCCTGCTGGGGGCGGCCACCCTGGCCGCAACCATCGCAGTCCCAGCCCAGGCCCAGGCCTGGCCGAACAAGCCGATACGCCTGGTCGTGCCCTTCCCTGCGGGCACCGGCGTGGACACCATCGCTCGGTTCTATGGCGAGCACGTGTTCAAGCTCGCGGGCCAGCCGGTGATCGTGGAGAACCGCCCTGGCGCCGCCGGCAACATCGGCGTGCAGGCGGCGGCCAAGTCCCCGCCCGACGGATATACCCTCCTGCTCGGGCCCAACTCCACCATGGCCGCCGCTTCCGCATTGTTCAAGAATCCCGGCTTCGACCCGGTGCGCGACTTTGTCGCCATTGCGCCGATTGCGCGCATCGTGTCCATGCTGGTGGTGAACCCGCAGACCGTCCCCGCTGCCAGCGTCACCGAACTGTCGGCGCTGATGCGCGCGCAGCCGGGCAAGTTCTCCTTCGGCAGCGGGAACGCCACATCGCAGCTGATGGGCGAAATGTACAAGTCACTCGCCGGCCTGGACGCGGTGCACGTGCCCTACAAGGGCGCACCGCAGACGGTGACCGACTTACTCGGCGGCCAACTGCAGTTCACCTTCCTCGACCTGACGCTGGCGCTGCCCCAGGTGCGGGCCGGCAAGCTGCGCGGGCTGGCCGTAACCAGCAGCGAGCGCGTGCCCATGGCGCCGGAGATCCCGACCATGGCCGAGGCCGGCGTCGCCGGTTACGAGCTCACCGGGTGGTACGGCCTGTTCGCGCCCGCCGGCACGCCGCGCGACATCACCGACAAGCTGGCCGAATGGGTGAACACCATCATGCGTTCCGACGCGGCGCGCGAGTACTACACCAAGTCCGGCGCGGTGGCTTTCCCCGGCAATAGCGATGCCATGGCGCGCTTCCTGCGCAGCGAGGTTGAGCGCCTGCCACGGCTGGTGAGGGCCGCCGGCATCCAGCCGGAATGAGCCTGCGGCGAAATACGCCCAAAAAACGATAACCCGCTGTTTTTATTGGATATTCAATATGTCTGCCAAAGCACCGCAGGTCAAGACCGCCGAGGAACTCCAGGCCCAGCCCGAGGAATACCGGGTGGCGCTGAACAAGATCGTGATCAGCCACGCGATCAACGAGCTGCACGGCGCGCGCGTGTTCGACGAGCCGGCGGTGGCGATGGCGCCGACGCCGTATGCGAAGTGGCTCACCTGCCGCATCGCGATGGAGGAATACGGCCACCACTGGCGCTTCTTCGAGCTCGGCCAGAGTATGGGCATCCAAGACGCGCAGCTGCTGCCGGAGAGCTCGGCCAAGAAGACGCTGTCGATCTTCGACTACCCGATCACCACCTGGGAGCAGTTCGTCGCCTCCAAGATGCTGGGCGACCTGGCCGAGATCCTGCAGGCCGAGGACCTGCTGCACTGCTCGTTCCAGCCGCTGCGCAACCTGATCCGCACCATCATGCCGGAGGAGAAATTCCACCACCAGTTCGGCATCGACTTCGGGAAAAAGCTGCTGGAGGAACCCGGCGGCAAGGAAAGGCTGCAGGCGGCGGTGAACGACTTCTTCCCGGTGATCCCGAATTTCTTCGGCCGCGCCGGCTCGAAGAACAACGAGATGTACCGCCGCTGGGGCATCAAGCTGCGCAGCAACGAGGAGATGCGCTCGGACTACATCAAGCGCGCGCAGGCGGCCGCCGGCCAGCTCGGGCTGACGCTGCCCGACGTGCCGCCGCAGCTGCATTGACCGTCCCGGCACCGCGCTGCCGATGAACACCACCGACGCCGTCCTCGCGCACGCGCGGCGCCATCCCGCGCAGCCGGCGCTGCTCATGGGCGACGCAGTAGTGACCCACGGCGAGTTCGCCGCAATGGCAGCGCGCGCCGCGAACGCGATGGCCGCGCTCGGCCTGCAGGCCGGCGACTGCGTCTGCCTGCTGATGCAGGACTCGCCGCTGGCCGGCGCCATCATCGTCGGCGCGATGAAGGCCGGCTTCGTGCCGGTACCGATGAACCTGCGGCTGGGCGCGGGCGACTACGCCTGGGTGGCGCGCGACTGCGAAGCGAAACTGGTGGTCGGCGACGACACCCTGCTGGTCAACCTGGTCGAGACCAAGTCGGCCGGCTCGGGCAACGACGGCCGGGGCATCACGGTGCTGGGCGCGAACGAATTCTCGCGCCGCATGGCAGCGGCACCCGACTCCCATGCCACTGTGGACCTGCCACCGGAGGCGCCCTCGTTCCGGCTCTATTCCTCGGGCACCACGGGGCGGCCCAAGGGCGTGATCCACAGCCATGCGAGCGCGTCACTGGCCGGCAAGCTGCTGCGGGAGGCGATCGCCCTGCCCGAGGGTGGCACGGTGCTGTCCACCTCCAAGTTCTTTTTCGCGTACGGGCTGGAGAACACCCTGCTCGCGCCGCTGACCTTCGGCGCGACCTCCATACTGATCCACGGCTGGCCGGACCCGGACTTGCTGGCCGCGCTGGTGGCGCGCCATGCGCCGCATTGCGTGCTCACCATGCCCACGCTGTACCGCCGCATGCTCAAGCTGCCCGAGGCGCAGCTCGCGCCGTTCCGCGCCGTGCCGCACTACTACACCGGCGGCGAACGCCTGCCCGACCAGTTGGCGCAGCAATGGCAGGCCCTGGTCGGGCGCGAACTGAACGTGGGCTACGGGCTGACCGAGACGCTGTGCAACGTCAGCGCGTCCTTCCCCGGCCGCCCGCGCCCGTCGACCAATCCCGGCGGCTGCATCGGCCAGCCGCTGGCCGGCGTCGAATGCCAGCTGCGCGACCGCGAGGGCCGCGTGGTGACCAAGGGCGAACCCGGCGTGCTGTGGATACGCCATCCGTCGATCGCGCTGGGCTACAGCGACGCGGACAAGACCGCCGAGGCCTTCGTCGATGGCTGGTTCTGCACCAAGGACCTGGTCACGCAGGACGAGGCCGGCTACCTCTACCACCACGGTCGCATGGACGAACTGATCAAGGTGGCGGGCCAGTGGGTGAAGCCGGCCGACGTCGAGGAAGCCGCGATGCTGGAACCCTCGGTGCGCGAGGCCGCCTGCGTGGTGGTGCCGGACGCCGACGGCTTCGAGCGGCTCGCGCTGTTCGTGGTGCCGGCGGCGGGCCACGACGCGCAGGGCGGCTCGGCGCTGGACCATGCGCGCGCGCTGCGAGCAGGCCCTGCCCTCGCACAGCCGGCCCAAGTGGATACGCGAGATCGACGAACTGCCGCGCACCGTCACCGGCAAGGTGCAGCGCTTCCGGCTGCGCGAGGTGATGCTGGAGGGGGCCGGGCGCTAGTGGCACTGTCATTCCCGCGAAAGCGGGAATCCAGTGGCGTTCACCCCGCCAGTCAAACACACGCCACTGGATTCCGGCTCGCCGCGCCGCGGCGTCCGGAATGACAGGGACGCAAATGGCAGCGCCGTGTCGGCTACCGAGCGCCGTCATTCCCGCGAAAGCGGGAATCCAGCGTCGTTCACGGCATGCCCCGCTCCCCGAGGCGCGAAAGAGGCAAAATGGCGCTTCACCCCGCGCGAGGAGGCGCCGCCGTGATCCGCTACAAGGGCCTGGGCTACGTCGCCCTGACCGTCACCGACCTGGACCGCGCGCGCCGCTGGTATCCGGCGATGGCGGGCGTGCAGGAAAACGGCACCGGCCCCTCGGGCGAGGTGTTCTACTGCGCCGGCGGCACCAAGCACCACGACCTCGTCCTCTACCAGGGCCCGAAGCCCGCGCTGCGGCGCATCGGCTGGGAGCTGGAGTCCGAAGCCCAGGTCCCGGTGGTCAAGGCGCAGCTCGACCGGCACGGCGTGGCCTGGCGCGAACTCGGTGCGGCCGAGTGCGACTCCATCGGCATGCACGACACGATCCGCGCGATCGACCCGGTCACCGGCGTGACCCTGGACTTCTACGCCCGCATGCGCGAGGCGGCGCGGCCCTTCGTGCCGGGCGTGGCGCGGCTGGAGAACATCTGCCACGTGGGCGTGGGCACGCCGCGCTACCGCGAGGCGATCCGCTTCTACGAGGACGTGCTGAACTTCCGCACCTCGGACGAGATCGACGGCCGCATCAACCTGATGCGCTGCTTCCCCAACCCGCTGCACCATTCCTTCGCGCTAGCGGCGGCGGAACGCAACACCCTGCACCACCTGAACATCATGGTCGCGGGCCCGCAGGACATGGCGGCGGCCCGCGAGCGCTTCCGCGCCAACGACGTGCCCATCGTCTGGGACGGCCACCACCCGCCCTCGCAGAACACCTTCCTGTTCTACCTCGACCCCGACGGGCTGTCGCTGGAGATCGGCCACGGCATGGAACTGTTCCCCGAAGTCGGCGCGCGCGCCGCGCGGGTGTTCCCGCCCAAGCCGGAATCCTTCGACTCCACCGGCGCGCACCGCGACGAGCGCACCGCGGCGGTGGGCGAGATCGAGCCGCTCGCGGCACCTTAGGCCGAACCCCAGGCCGCACCCTGAACACAGCACGGACACCCGCCATGCCCAACGCGCCCGCCACGCTCGAAGCCGAACTGACCTACACGGTCAACGACGGCCAGCCGATCATCAACGAGACCTTCGCCGACGGGAACATCGCGCGCAAGGTGACCGGCAGCTACGAACCGCACCGCGTCACACTCACCGACGGGCGCACCGTTCCCGGCGGCTTCGACATCGAGAAGAACGGCTTCGTGTTCGTTCCGCACCCGACCCGGGTCGGCGATTTCTTCGACAAGGCGCAGCTGGAATCGGTCTACTACCCCGAGGTGATCGAACTGGTGAAGGCGCAGTCGGGCGCGAAGCGCGTGGTGGTGTTCGACCACACGCTGCGCTCGGGCAACGAGGACGAGAGGAAGCAACGCCTGATCCGCGAGCCGGTGCTGACGGTGCACAACGACTACACCGACTGGTCCGGGCCGAACCGGCTGAAGGAACTCATGCCCGACGAGGCGGACGAGCTGCTCAAGCGGCGCTTCGCCATCATCCAGGTGTGGCGCCCGATCGCCGCGCCGGTGCTGTCCAACCCGCTGGCCATGGCCGACGCGCGCAGCCTCGCGCCGGAAGACCTGATCATCTCGGAGCGGCGCTTCCCGGACCGCATCGGCCAGACCTACCGCGTGTCCTGGAACCCGGCGCACCGCTGGTACTACTTCTCCGCCATGCGCCGCGACGAGGCGCTGGTGTTCAAGGTGTACGACTCGGAGAAGGATGGACGCGCGCGCTTCACGCCGCACACCTCGTTCACCGACCCGACCACCCCGCACGGCGCGCCGCCGCGCCAGAGCATCGAAGTCCGTACCCTGGCGTTCTTCTAGCCTGCAAAAGAAATCCCGTTCCCGAGGAGCAGCAGCATGACCAGCCGACGCCGTTTCGTTTCCGCCACCGGGGCCCTGGCCGCCGCGGCCTCTGCCGCCGGCCTGGTGCCGCGCGCCATCGCGCAGGTACTCAACCGGCCGCTGCGCCTGGTGGTGGGCTTCGCCGCCGGCGGCTCCACCGATGTCATCGCGCGCATCCTCGCCGAGAAGCTGCGCGGCAGCGCGGCGGCGCAGGTGCTGGTGGACAACCGCGTCGGCGCCTCCGGGCGCATCGCGGTGGAGTACGTGAAGAACGCCGACCCGGACGGCAGCACCCTGCTGTTCACGCCGGACTTCCTGATGACGGTGTACCCGCACAGCTTCAGGAAGCTGTCCTACGACCCGCTGCGCGACTTCATCCCGGTGGCCAACAGTTCCCGCTCGATGCTGGTGCTGTGCGCCGGCCCCGCGCTGCCGGCCAGCATCACCACCCTGCCGGAGCTGGTCCAGTGGGCGCGCGCCAATCCGAAACTGGCCTCGTATGCGACCACCTCGCCAGGCGCGACGCCGCACTTCACCGGCGTGATGCTGTCGCGCGCCGCCAACGTGGAACTCACGCCGGTGCACTACAAGGGCGGCGCCCCGGCGCTGCAGGACCTGCTGGGCGGCCAGGTGCCGCTGAGCGTGAACCCGGTGGGCGAGGCCCTGCCCCACCTGCGCGCCGGCAAGCTGCGCGCGCTGGCGGTCACCGGCCGGCAGCGCAGCCGCTTCCTGCCCGAGGTGCCCACCATGGTGGAGTCCGGCTACAGGGACATCGTGATCGAATCGTGGATAGGCTTCTTCACCACCGGCAAGACGCCGCCGGAGACGGTGGCACGCCTGAACGCGGCGATCGGCGAGGCGCTCAAGACGCCCGAGGTCGCCGCCGGTCTGGAGAAGTTCGCGGTGGAAGTCGCCATTTCCTCGCCGGCGGACTTCGCCGCCCAGGTGAAGGCCGACATGGAGCGCTGGGGCCCGGTGGTCAAGGCCTCGGGCTTCACCGCCGACGAATGACGCACGAATGACACATCGAGCCCAGGAGGGAACATGAGCCAACCCGTCGCCCCGATCTCCCCGGTCACCGGCCTGCCGCTGCCGATGACCTCGTCCCTGCCGTTCTCGCTGCCGCGCCACGCAGTGGGCAGCGCCTCGGTGCTGAACATGCCCAACGTGGACCTCGAGGGCATCATGCGCCACCTTGCCAACGACGACACGCGCCGCACCTGGCCGCTGTGGCAGGAGGAGGAGTCGCTCGCCTTCATCGCGCGCGGACGCGAGTACCGCAGCGAGTTCCACATCAACCACAGCCACGAGTTCCAGTACTCGCTGCGCGGCGACCTCTACCTGCACTACCGCACGCCCGAGGGCAGGGAGCAGGTCGCCCACGTGCCCGAGGGCTCCTGCCTGTACCAGCCGCCGCTGGTGCCGCACTCGCCGCGCTTCGGGCCGGACGCCTTCCAGCTGGTGATCGAGCGCAAGCGCCGCCCGGGCGAGGTGGACAAGTTCCACTGGTTCTGCCAGAAGTGCGACGCCTTCCTGCACGAGGAAACCTTCGTCGTGTCGGACTACATGGCCGACCCGGTGTCGCGCGCCTACGAGCGCTTCTTCACTTCCGAGGCCTTCCGCACCTGCAAGCACTGCGGCACGGTGATGCCCGCGCCGGACGCGTTCAAGGCGAAGGCGGCATGAGTGCACCGAACGCAACTTACCTGGACGGCGTGCTGCAGCCGGCGCACAGCGCGCTGCTGGTGATCGACATGCAGAACGACTTCTGCCATCCGGACGGATGGATGAAGCGCGAGCGCAACCACGACCTGTCGGCGATCCCGGCGATCACCGCCAACATCAACCGCGTGGTCGATGCCGCGCGCGCGGCCGGCATGCCGGTGGTGTGGATACGCGCGATCTACGACTTCAAGTACCTGACGCCTGCCCACATCGCCAAGCGCGTGGTCGAGGGCTGCGTGATGGAGGGCAGCTGGGGCGCGGACTTCTGCGGCGTGGACCCCAGGCCCGGCGAGCCGTTGGTGGACAAGCACCACTTCAGCGGCTTCCACGGCACGCCGCTGGAGGCTGAACTGCAGCAGCGCGGCATCCGTACCCTGGTGCTGGCGGGCGTGGCGACCAACGTCTGCGTGGAGTCCACCCTGCGCGAAGGGTTCTTCCGCGGTTACCACATCGTGCTGCTCGAGGACTGCGTGGGCAGCAACAGCCGCGCCGGCCACGAGGGCACGCTCGCCACGGTGCGCAACAACATCGGCACCGTGATGGGTTCGGCGGAACTCATCGGCCGGTTGTCCGCCGTACCGGCCTGAGCACCCGGGGCGGGCCGCCATCCCGGACGGCCTCCATTGCGAACGTCAATGCGCCGGACGAAGGTTTCCCTGCGCGCGGATGCCAATCCACCTTGACCGGCGCGCAGCGCGCCACTAACCTGCATGGCCGGAACGCACGCGGGACAAGCGACGGCGACACGATCCCGCGGCGCCGCAAGACAAACTGGCAGCACGCAACGCCATCGAGGAGCCCACCACCATGTCCACCCGCACCCCCGCGCGCAGGCTGATCGTCCGCGCCATCAGCACCCTGACCCTGTTCGCCGGCATCGCGTCGTTCGTTCCCGTGGCGCAGGCGCAGGCGCCCGCCTGGCCGTCGCGTCCGGTGAAATTCGTGCTGCCGCTGGGCGCGGGCTCGGGCGCGGACATCGGCGCGCGCCTGTTCGCCGACAACCTGTCCAAGCGCTGGGGCCAGCCGGTGGTGGTGGAGAACCGCCCGGGCGGCGACGGCATGATCGCGATCAACACCGTGCTGTCGGCGAAGGACGACCACACGCTGATGTGGGGCCCGTCCTCGACCTTCGTGGGCCATCCCTACACGCTGGAGAAGCTCACCTACAACCTGGCCGACCTGGTGCCGGTGGCGCGCGTGTCCAGCACCGTCGTGTGCCTCGCCGTGCCCTCGACCCTGCCGGCGAATTCGCTCAAGGACCTGATCGGCCTGATCCGCCAGCAGCCGGGCAAGATGAACTGGACCTCGGTCACCACCGTGACCGACATCATCATGGAAGGCTATTTCAAGAGCGCCAACCTGGACATCTCGCGCATCGCCTACAAGGACCCGGTCAGCGGCATGAACGACATGATCGCCGGGCGCATCCAGCTCTACAGCGGCGCCTGCGCCATCGTGCGCGCCCAGGCGCAGGCCGGCCGGGTGAAGCTGCTGGCGGTGATGAACCGCAGCCGCGGCCCGGGCCTGGACCTGCCCACCGCCACCGAGGCCGGCGTGCCGGAACTCAGCTTCGACGGCCTGGTCGGCCTGATCGCGGCGCGCGCGAGCAACCTCAGCGACGCGGCGCGTGACCGCATCGTCGCCGACGTGCGCGCCGTCGGCACCGACCCGGCGGTGGTGGAACGCCTCACCGCCACCGGCCAGCTGGTGATCCCCGGCACCGGCGCCGACATGGCCGCCTCGATCCGCGAACAGGCGGCGCAGCTGGCCGAGACCGCCAAGGTCCTGGGCATCAAGCCCAAGCAGTAAGCCTGGCAGGCAGACCGGCCCGCGGCCAGTCCGCGAACGCGCCTGCACGCAGAAGCCCTCCGGGAGCACCCTCCCGGAGGCGATCCACCGGAACGACGAGGCAGGCAGCAACGTGGACATCGCAGTCATAGGCGGCGGCATAGGCGGCCTGGCCACCGCGCTCTACCTGCACCGCGCCGGCATCCCCTGCCGGGTGTACGAGGCGGTGACCGAATACCGCCCGCTGGGCGTGGGCATCAACCTGTTCCCGCACGCGGTGCGCCGCCTGTTCGAACTCGGCCTGGGCGAGGCCATGGCCGCGCGCGGCGTCGAGGCGCGCGAGTTCACCTTCTACAACCAGCACGGCCAGCTGATCTACAAGGAACCGAGCGGGCGCCTGGCCGGCTACGACTGGCCGCACTTCTCCTTCCATCGCCACGACCTGCACCAGGTGCTGTACGAGGCGGTGTGCGCGCGCCTGGGCGCGGACGCGGTGGTGCTGGGCCGCAAGTGCGCCGGGGTCGACCAGGACGAGCGCGGCGTCACGGTGCGCTTCAACGACGCCGCCAGCGGCGAGCCGCTGCCCGTCGTGAAAGCCGGCGCGGCGATCGCCTGCGACGGCTTCCATTCGGCGGTGCGCCGCCAGTTCCATCCCGACGAAGGCCCGCCGCAGTTCGGCGGCATCAACCTGTGGCGCGGCGTTACGCGCGGCCAGCCTTTCCTCTCCGGCGCCAGCCTCACGCGCTGCGGCCCGCTCAAGGACGGCAAGCTGGTGGTCTACCCGGTGCGCAACCACGCCGACGGCAGCCAGACCATCAACTGGGCCGCCGAGGTGCAGCAGTCCACCTGGAGCGAGAACGACTGGAACCGGTCCGGGCGGCTGGAGGACTTCCTGCCCTGGTTCGAGCGCCGCAGCTTCGACTGGCTGGACATCCCCGACCTGCTGCGGCGCGCCGAGTTCATCCTCGAGTACCCGATGGTGGACCGCGATCCCATCGACCGCTGGAGCTTCGGGCGAGTGACCCTGCTGGGCGATGCGGCGCACCCGATGTACCCGCGCGGCGGCAACGGCGGCGCGCAGTCCATCCTGGATGCCGAGTGCATCGCGGCGCAACTGGTCGCGCTGCGCGACCCGGCGCGCGCCTTCGAGGCCTACGAGGCCGAACGCCGTCCCAAGACCACGCGCATCGTGATGACCAACCGCAGCACGCCGCCGGACGCCATCATCGAGACGGTGGAGGCGATGACCGGCGGCAAGCCGTTCTCGCGCATCGAGGACGTGATCAGCCCGGAGAAGCTGCGCGAGATCTCCGAGGGCTACAAGCAGGTGACCAGCTGGGACGTGGCCGCGGTGAACAAGGCGGCCTGAGGGCTGCCCTGCTTACAGGGACGCCACCAAGGCGTCGACCCGCTCACCCGCGAGCTTCGCCGCCGCCGCGTCATAGGTGGGGCGCACGCTGTTGAAGAAGGAATGCCCGGCCTCGTAGAGGTGCGGCACCACGCTGGCATGCCCCTTGGTCGCGCCCAGCACCTTGTCGATCTCAGCCATAGGCACGTGCGGGTCGTTGCGTCCGTAGTGCAGCTGCACCGGCACGCGGATGGACGGCGCATCGGCGAGGAAGTCGCCTATGCCCAGCGCGTAGAAGGCTGCCGCCGCGTCCACGTCCGAGCGCGCGGCCGCCAGCCAGGCCAGGGTGCCGCCGGCGCAGAAGCCGACCGCCACCACCTTGCCCGAGCAGGCGGGCGCAGCACGCAGCCGCGCCACCGCGAGCTTCAGGTCCAGCGGGATCTGCTGGAAGTCGAAGGTCTTGAGCCGGTCGAAGGCGACCTGGCGTTCCGGGTTGTCGTAGCCCTGGGTGCTGGTGACCTCCGAGCGCCAGAACACGTTGGGCACCATGGCGGCGTGGCCGCGAGCCGCCCAGCCGTCGGCCAGCGCCCGCATCGGGCCGTTGATGCCGAACATCTCGGACAGGATCAGGATGGCGGGTTTCCTGCCTGCATTGCCTGCGACGGGACTCGACAGGTAAGCGTCGAAGAAGCGCGGGCCTTCCTGCGCGAGGAGGACGGTCTCGGTGGTCATGGTGCCTGCCCGGTTACTGCTTCAGGCTCATTTCAGATACAGGTCGAAAAAGGCTTCCAGCTCGGCCCACGAACCGTGCGCGGCGCGGTGCCGGTAGCGATCGGTGTTGGTGAAGTTGTGGAAGGCATGCCCGGCGTCACGGTACATATGGAACTCGTGCCACTTGCCCAGGCGCGTGAGTTCCGCGGCGATCTTCGCCACGTCGTCCGGCGAGGGGTTGGTGTCCTCGGCGCCGAAGAAGCCGATCACCGGGCAGGCGATGGACTCGCTGCGCTCGAACGGGCTCGGGCCCTCGCCCAGCGCCTTCATGATGTTGCCGCCGTAGAACACGGCGGCGGCCTTGAACGCGGGGTTGCTGCCGGCGGCGAGGTAGCTCACCCGTCCGCCCATGCAGAACCCCATCACGCCCAGCTTGGCCGCGCCCGCATCCGTCAGCTTGGCCGCCGCGGCGTTCACGTCGGCCATGATCTCCGCGTCCTTGAGCAGCTTGGTGCGCTCGACCCCGTCGATGCCGGCGGCCTGCCGATGGAACAGGTCGGGCGCGATCGCGGCATAACCGGCGCGCATCAGGCGATGCACTGCATCCTGTATCGGGCCGTCCAGGCCCGGCGCATGGTGCGCGATCACCACGCCGGGCGGGTGCTTCACATGGTCGGGCACGCCCATGTAGGCCTTCATCGCCGCGCCACCGACCTGCACCGTGTTCCAGTTGATGGTCATTGGAGCCTCTTAAAATATTTAATATAATCAGCCACTTGTGTCGTTTTCGGCCTAAATCCGCTCGAAGATCGCCGCGATCCCCTGCCCGCCACCTATGCACATGGTCACCAGCGCGTACCTGCCGCCGGTGCGGTGCAGTTCATGGATCGCCTTCACCGTGAGCAGCGCGCCGGTGGCGCCGATCGGGTGGCCGAGCGCGACCGCGCCGCCGTTCGGGTTCACCTTGGCCGGGTCCAGGCCCAGGTCGCGCGTCACGCTCATGGCCTGGACAGCAAAGGCCTCGTTGGACTCGATCACGTCCATCTGCGAGGGCTTCATGCCGGTCTTCTCGAACAGCCGGCGCACCGCGGGGATGGGGCCCAGGCCCATCAACTGCGGCTCGACGCCGGCGTGCGAGTAGGCGACCAGGCGCGCCAGCGGCTTGGCGCCGGCGCGCACCGCGGCGCCCGATTCCATCATCACCACGGTCGCGCCCGCGTCGTTGATGCCCGAGGCATTGCCCGCGGTCACCGTGCCGTCCTTCTTGAACACCGGCTTGAGCTTGGAGAAGTCCTCGGCCTTGGCGTCGTGGCGGGTGTGCTCGTCGGTGTCGAAGGACACCGCGCCCTTCTTCGACTTCACCTCGAGCGGCACGATCTGGCCCTTGAAATGCCCGGCCTTGATCGCCGCCGACGCGCGCCGGTGCGATTCCAGCGCGAAGGCGTCCTGCTCCTCGCGCGTGATGCCGTACTTGGCGGCGATGTTCTCGGCGGTGATGCCCATGTGGCCGTGGCCGAAGGGATCGTGCAGCGCGGCGGTCATCATGTCCACCACCGCGGCGTCGCCCATGCGCTGGCCCCAGCGCCCCGAGGGCAGCACGTAGGCCGCGCGGCTCATGCTCTCGGCGCCGCCGCCGATCGCGACCTCGCAGTCGCCCAGCAGGATGTACTGGGAGGCGCTGACGATGGCCTGCAGGCCGCTGCCGCACAGCCGGTTGACCGTCAGGCAGGGCGTGCCCACCGGCAGGCCGCCGTCGAGCGCCGCGACGCGCGACAGGTACATGTCGCGCGCCTCGCCGTGCACCACGCTGCCGAACACCGCGTGGCCGACGATCGCCGGGTCGATGCCCGCGCGCTTGACCGACTCGCGCACCACGGTCGCGCCCAGCGCGGTCGCGGGCATGTCCTTGAGCGAGCCGCCGTAGCCGCCTATCGCGGTGCGCACCGCCGACACCACCACCACTTCGCGTTGAGCCATGTTCAGTTCCTCCGTTTTTTCTCTTTGAGCGTGCCGGCCAGGTCGTGCGCGTCGGCACCGGTGATGGTGACCTCGGCCCAGTCGCCCACGCGCAGTCCCGCGCCGTCGGTGACATGCACCACGCCGTCGATCTCCGGCGCGTCGGCCGCCGAGCGCGCGATCGCGCCCTGTTCGGTCACCGCGTCCACCAGCACGCGCAGCCGCTGCCCCACGCGCGCCTTGAGCCGGCGGCGGCTGATCTTCTCCTGCACCTGCATGAAGCGCGCGCGGCGTTCCTCGCGCACCTCGTCCGGCAGCATGCCGGGCAAGTCATTGGCAGCGGCCCCATCGACCGGCGAATCGGCGAAGCAGCCCACGCGGTCCAGCTCCGCTTCCTCGAGGTAGCCGAGCAGCTCGCGGAACTCGGCCTCGGTCTCGCCCGGGAAGCCGGCGATGAAGGTCGAGCGGATGGTGATCTCCGGGCAGATCGCGCGCCAGGCGCGGATGCGCTCCAGGTTGGACTCGCCGCTGGCCGGGCGCTTCATCAGCTTGAGGATGCGCGGGTTGGCATGCTGGAAGGGCACGTCGATGTAGGGCAGGATCTTGCCCTCGGCCATCAGCGGGATGACCGCGTCCACCGTCGGGTAGGGATAGACGTAGTGCAGGCGCACCCAAGGCGCCTCGCCGTTGGGGCCTGCCAGCTGGCCGAGTGCGGTGGCCAGTTCCAGCATGCGCGTCTTCATCGGGCGGCCGTTCCAGAAACCGGTGCGGTACTTCAGGTCCACGCCGTAGGCGCTGGTGTCCTGCGAGATCACCAGCAGTTCCTTCACACCGGCGCGCACCAGCGACTCGGCCTCGTCCATCACGTCGCCCACCGGGCGGCTGTCAAGGTCGCCGCGCATGGACGGGATGATGCAGAAGCTGCAGCGGTGGTTGCAGCCCTCGGAGATCTTCAGGTAGGCGTAGTGCTTGGGCGTGAGCTTGATGCCCTGCGCCGGCACCAGGTCGGTGTACGGGTCGTGCGGCCTGGGCAGGTGGCGGTGGACGACGTCCATCACCTCGTCGGTTGCGTGCGGACCGGTGACGGCCAGCACCCG
>CAIVVS010000056.1 GCA_903909415.1 uncultured Pseudomonadota bacterium
GAGGAACGCCGGGTTTTGCCGGTGCTGATCTTGCAAATTTGGTCAATGAGTCGGCCCTGTTTGCAGCAAGAAGCAACAAGCGTCTTGTCGATATGATCGACTTCGAACGCGCAAAGGACAAGATCATGATGGGCGCCGAGCGGCGCTCCATGGTCATGACCGAGGAGGAACGCCTGAACACCGCGTACCACGAGTCCGGCCACACCGTGGTCGCCAAGCTGATGCCCAAGTCCGACCCGGTGCACAAGGTCACCATCATCCCGCGCGGCCGCGCGCTGGGCGTGACCATGCAGCTGCCCGAGCAGGACCGCTACGCCTACGACCGCGTCTACCTGCTCAGCCGCATCGCCGTGCTGTTCGGCGGGCGCATCGCCGAGGAGGTGTTCATGAACCAGATGACCACCGGCGCATCCAACGACTTCGAGCGCGCCACCGCGATGGCGCGCGACATGGTCACGCGCTACGGCATGTCCGACTCGCTCGGGCCGATGGTGTACGGCGACAACGAGGGCGAGGTGTTCCTCGGGCGCTCGATCACCACGCACAAGAACGTCTCCGAGGCCACGCTGCAGAAGGTCGACCAGGAGATCCGCCGCATCATCGACGAGCAGTACGGCCTGGCGCGCAAGCTGATCGAGGACAACCGCGACAAGGTCGAGATCATGACCAAGGCGCTGCTCGAGTGGGAGACCCTGGACGCCGAGCAGATCACTGACATCATGGAAGGCCGGCCGCCGCGCGCGCCCAAGCCCCTGCAGGCGCCGCAGCAGCCCCCGGCCAGTCCGGCGGCGGGCGGTGGCACCGCCGAGCAGCCCGCCGCGGCCGCCTGAGCGGGCACGCAACGACCGGGAACCGGCCTGGACACCGTCGCCGCTTCCCCCGCGGCCGCAACGCAGACCCTGCGTTGCGGCCGTTTCCTTCTGGACCTGTCGCGCCCGCGCATCATGGGCGTGGTCAACATCACGCCTGACTCCTTCTCCGACGGCGGTCGCTTCCTTGCGCCCGAGGCGGCGATCGCGCAGGCGCTGCAGCTCGTCGAGGACGGCGCCGACATCCTCGACCTGGGCGCGGAGTCCACCCGGCCCGGCGCGCCGCCGGTGTCCGAGGACGAGGAACTCGCGCGCCTGCTGCCGGTGCTGCGCGCGCTGCGCGACCAGGCGCTGCCGGTGTCGGTGGACACCATGAAGCCCGGGGTGATGCGGGCCGCGCTGGACGAGGGCGCGTCCATGGTCAACGACGTCGCCGCGCTGCGCACGCCGGGCGCGCTCGCGGCGATCGCCGGCTCTGGCGCCGCGTTGTGCCTGATGCACATGCAGGGCGAGCCGCGCACCATGCAGGCCGCGCCCCGGTACGTGGACGTACTGGCCGAGGTCGGCGCTTTCCTGTCAGGGCGCGCGTCCGAGGCGCGTGATGCCGGCGTCGCCGCTGGATCCATCGTGCTGGATCCGGGCTTCGGCTTCGGCAAGAACGACGCGCACAACCTCGCGCTGCTGCGCGGGCTGGACACGCTCGCCGCCACGGGCTATCCGGTGCTCGCCGGGCTGTCGCGCAAGAGCATGCTCGGCCGGCTGATCGGCCGGCCCGGCGGCAGCCGCCCGCAGGAAGGGCAGAAGCAGGGCGACCGCCTGGCCGCGAGCATCGCCGCGGCTTTGCTCGCCGCGCAGCACGGGGCTAGAATCCTGCGCGTCCACGACGTGGCCGAGACGCGCGACGCGCTCGCCATCTTCAATGCGGTGCAAGCCGTGCCTTCCTCCCGCGTCCCGCAATCCCAGTAGCGCAACCCCGGGCATCGAATCCATGAGCAGAAAATACTTCGGCACCGACGGCGTGCGCGGCAGGGTCGGCGAGGCGGCAATGACGCCGGGCTTCGTGATGCGGCTGGGCTACGCGGCCGGCGAGGTGCTGATCCAGCGCCACCGCCAGCTGCGCCCCGACGACCATCCGGCGGTGCTGATCGGCAAGGACACGCGCGTGTCCGGCTACATGCTCGAGGCGGCGCTGCAGGCGGGCCTGTCGGCCGCGGGCGTGGACGTGGTGCTCAGCGGCCCGCTGCCCACGCCGGGCATCGCCTACCTGACGCGCGCGCTGCGCCTGTCGGCCGGCATCGTCATCAGCGCCTCGCACAATCCCTACTACGACAACGGCATCAAGTTCTTCTCGGCCGACGGCCTGAAGCTGCCCGACGACGTCGAGGCGCAGATCGAGGCGGGCCTGGGCCAGGAGATGGAGTGCCGCGAGTCGCGCAAGCTCGGCAAGGCCCGGCGCATCGAGGATGCGGCGGGGCGCTACATCGAGTTCTGCAAGAGCACCTTCCCGCCGCGCCTGGACCTGCGCGGCATGAAGGTGGTGGTGGACTGCGCGCACGGCGCGGCCTACCACATCGCGCCGCACGTGTTCCACGAGCTGGGCGCGGACGTGGTCGCGGTGGGCGTGAAGCCCGACGGCTTCAACATCAACGACGGCGTGGGCGCGACCCGGCCCGCGTCCATCCAGGCGGCGGTGCGCGAGCACCGCGCCGACGTCGGCATCGCGCTCGACGGCGACGCCGACCGCATCATCATGACCGACGCGGAAGGAACGGTATTTGACGGCGACCAACTGCTCTACGTGATCGCGCGCGACCGGGCGCGCACCGGCGAGCTCGCGGGCGTGGCCGGCACGCTGATGACCAACCTCGCGCTGGAGCTGGAGATGGCGCGCCTGGGCGTGGCCTTCGGGCGCGCCAAAGTCGGCGACCGCTACGTGCTGGAGATGATGATGGAGCGCGGCTGGGAACTGGGCGGGGAGAACTCCGGCCACGTGATCTGCCTGGACAAGCACTCCACCGGCGACGGTATCGTGTCCGCGCTGCAGGTGCTGGCGGCGATGTGCGGAACCAACCGCTCGCTCACCGACCTGGCGGGCGAGCTGGTGCTGTTCCCGCAGGTGCTGATCAACGTCACCGTGCCGCGCGGCTTCGACTGGGAGAAGAGCGAGTCCGTGGTGCGCGCGAAGCAGGCCGCCGAAGCCAGCCTGGGCCGGGACGGGCGCGTGCTGCTGCGTCCGTCCGGAACCGAACCGGTGTTGCGCGTGATGGTGGAAGGGCGCGATGGCGACAAGGTCAACGCGCTGGCCAAGGAACTCGCCGCCATGGTGCAGTCCGCTGCCTGATGCACCAAAATCCCGCCAAAAATAGCTAAGTGGCTGTTTTATAAGGGATAAAAAGGGCATTCTTCCTTGACGCCGGGCTTGTGCGATGCAATAATCTTGCGCCGCCCCACGCGGGCGGTGGCATGCGGCCCCAGACGCAGCCCCGCAAGCGCATCCACCGCAGTGCATCCACCGCATTGCATCCACAGGAGAGCCTTTGGCGTCGGACCCCAGCCAGGGAAGCGGCACCGCCAATCCGTTCGCGGACATGCAGGCGCTTTGGGCATCGGCCATGAGCGGCGCCGTGCCCGGCGGCATGGGCATGGGCGCGGGCCAGGGCGCTGCTGCTTTCGGTCCGGGCCTGTTCGTTGGCGCACAGGGCATGCCCGAAGGCGCGCAGGCCGCCGCGCGAGCGCTGCTGGAGGGACTGATGTCCGCGCTGCCCAAGGGCGACGCCGGCACGCCGCCGCTGGATCCGGCGCGCCTGGCGCAGGCGCAATCGCAATGGATGGCCGCGCACGCGGCGCTGTGGCAGGAGAGCTTGTCACGCGGCGCGACCGCCGCGCCGGCCACCGCAGCGCCAGCGCCCGGCGACCGCCGTTTCAAGGCGAAGGAATGGCGCGACAGCCCCTGGTTCGACTACCTGCACCGCAGCTACCTGATCAATGCCGAGTTCATGCTGGCCAGCGTCGAGGCGCTGGAGGCCGACGATCGCCAGCGCGAGCGCGCGCGCTTCGCCGCGCGCCAGATGGTGGATGCGATGAGCCCGGCGAACTTCGCCGCGACCAACCCCGAGGCGATCCGCATGGCGGTGGAATCCGGCGGGGAGACGCTGAACCGCGGCCTGAAGCAGATGGTCGAGGACGTGGCGCGCGGGCGCATCTCCACCACCGACGAATCGGCCTTCGAACTCGGGCGCAACATCGCGGTCTCCCCCGGCGCGGTGGTGTTCGAGAACGAGGTGATGCAGCTCATCCAGTACCAGCCGGCCGAGGGCGCGACCGCGGTGCGCACCCGGCCGCTGCTGCTGGTGCCGCCGTGCATCAACAAGTTCTACATCCTCGACCTGCAGCCCGAGAATTCCTTCGTGCGCCACGCGGTGGGCGAGGGCAACACCGTGTTCATGGTGTCCTGGCGCAATCCCGGGCCGGAGCACGGCCACCTGCGCTGGGACGACTACCTGCAAAAGGGCATCGTCGACGCGATCGACGTGTCGCTCGACATCTCCGGCGCGGACAAGCTCAACGCGCTGGGCTTCTGCGTCGGCGGCACCATGCTGGCCACCGCGCTGGCGGCGCGCGCCGCCGCGGGCGACGACCGCGTGGCCTCGCTCACGCTGCTGGCGTCCATGCTGGATTTCTCCGACACCGGCGACATCGGGCTGCTGGTCGACGAGGCGGGCGTGGCCGCGCGCGAGGCCGCGGTCGGCGCGGGCGGCATCGTGCCCGGTCGCGACCTGGCCATGGTGTTCTCGTCGCTGCGCGCCAACGACCTGGTCTGGAACTACGTGGTCAACGGCTACCTCAAGGGCAACGCCCCCGAGGCCTTCGACCTGCTGCACTGGAACGCCGACTCCACCAACCTGCCGGGCCCCTGGTACTGCTGGTACGTGCGCAACACCTACCTGGAGAACAACCTGAGGGTTCCCGGCAAGGTGCGCTCGCTCGGCCAGCCGGTGGACTTCGGCCGGCTCGCGATGCCCGCTTACGTGCTCGCGACCCAAGAAGACCACATCGTGCCATGGCGCACCGCCTATGCCTCGGCCGCGCTGCTGGGCGGCGAGAAGCGCTTCGTGCTCGGCGCGAGCGGCCACATCGCCGGCGTGATCAACCCGGCCTGGCGCAACAAGCGCAGCTACCGCGTCGCATCAGCTGGTGCTGCTGGCGCGGCTGGTGCTGCTGGCGCAGCGGGCGCGCTGCCCGCCGACGCGCAGGTCTGGCACGACGCCGCCACGGATCAGGCCGGCAGCTGGTGGACCGACTGGTCGCGCTGGCTGGCGACACATGCCGGCCGCCTCAGGAAACCCAAGAAGACCCCGGGCAATGCACGCCACCGGCCGATCGAGCCGGCACCGGGGCGCTACGTCAGGCAACGCGCCGCCTAGGCGTCCCTGCACATTTCGAAGGAGTGACACCATGAGTGAAGTAGTCATCGTCGCAGCAGGCCGCACGGCCATCGGCAAGTTCGGCGGCTCGCTCGCCAAGATCCCCGCGTCCGACCTGGGCGCGCTGGTCATCCGCAGCCTGCTGGAGCGCACCGGCATCAAGCCGGAACTCGTGTCCGAGGTGATCCTCGGCCAGGTGCTGACCGCGGGCATCGGCCAGAACGGCGCGCGCCAGGCGCTGCGCAAGTCCGGCATCCCGGACGCGGTGCCGGCCATGACCATCAACCAGGTGTGCGGCTCCGGCCTCAAGGCCACGCACCTTGCCGCGCAGGCCATCATGGCGGGCGATGCGGACATCGTCATCGCCGGCGGCCAGGAGAACATGAGCCTCGCGCCGCACGTGATGCAGGGCTCGCGGGATGGCTTTCGCATGGGCGACGCCAAGCTCATCGACTCCATGATCGTCGACGGCCTGTGGGACGTGTACAACAACTACCACATGGGCATCACCGCCGAGAACGTGGCGAAGAAGCACAACGTCAGCCGCGCCGACCAGGACGCGTTCGCCGCCGCCTCGCAGAACAAGGCCGAGGCCGCGCAGAAGGCCGGGAAGTTCAAGGACGAAATCATCCCGGTGTCCATCCCGCAACGGAAGGGCGACCCGCTGTCCTTCGACGCCGATGAGTTCATCCGTTACGGCGCCACCGCCGAGTCGCTGGGCACGCTCAAGCCCGCGTTCGACAAGGCGGGGACGGTGACGGCGGGCAATGCCTCCGGCATCAACGACGGCGCCGCCGCGGTGGTCATGATGTCGGCCAAGCGCGCCGCCGAGCTGGGGCTCAAGCCGCTGGCGAAGATCAAGTCCTACGCCTCGGCCGGCATCGACCCGGCGATCATGGGCATGGGCCCGGTGCCGGCCTCGCAGCGCGCGCTGGCGCGCGCCGGCTGGAAGCCCGCGGACCTTGACCTGATGGAGATCAACGAGGCCTTCGCCGCCCAGGCGATCGCGGTGAACCGCGAGATGGGCTGGGACACGTCCAGGGTCAACGTCAACGGCGGGGCGATCGCCCTGGGCCACCCGATCGGCGCGTCCGGCTGCCGCATCCTGGTGTCGCTGCTGCATGAAATGGTCCGGCGCGACGCGAAGAAGGGCCTGGCGTCGCTGTGCATCGGCGGCGGCATGGGCGTGGCGCTGGCGGTGGAGCGCTGAGCGCGTCCGCCCGCGGCACAACGAATCGCATCAACTGAAGAAGGCAGGTCATGGCAAAACGAGTTGCATTGGTCACCGGTGGCATGGGTGGCATAGGCACGGCGGTGGTGAAGCGGCTGTGCGCCGCCGGCTGCACGGTGGTGGCGAACTGCCTTCCGGCGTACCCGCCGAAGGACGAGTGGCTCGCGCGCCTGCGCGCCGAGGGCCTGGACGTGCACGCCGCCGAAGGCGACGTGGGTGACTTCGCCGCCATGCAGTCCATGGTGAAGGGCATCGAGTCGTCGGTCGGCCCGGTGGACATCCTGGTGAACAACGCCGGCATCACGCGCGACTCGACCATGCGCAAGATGGACCTCGCCTCCTGGGATGCGGTGCTGCACTCCAACCTGGACAGCGTGTTCAACGTCACGCGCCAGGTGATCGAGGGCATGACCGAGCGCGGCTGGGGCAGGGTGGTCAGCCTGTCCTCCGTGAACGGCATCAAGGGCCAGTTCGGCCAGACCAACTACTCGGCGGCCAAGGCCGGGATACTGGGCTTTTCCAAGGCGCTGGCGCAGGAAGTGGTCAGGAAGGGCGTCACCGTGAACTGCGTGTCCCCCGGCTACGTGGAGACCGACATGGTGCGCGCCATCCGGCCCGACGTGCTCAAGGGCATCATCGACGGCATCCCGATCGGTCGCCTGGCCAAGCCCGAGGAGATCGCCTCGCTGATCGGCTTCCTCGCCTCGGACGAGGCCGCCTACATCACTGGCACCAACATCTCGATCAACGGCGGCATGCACATGTACTGAGGTGCCAGGGTACTGAGGTACCGGGGTACTGAGCGCCGGGCGGCCGGGAAAAACGTACCCGGCTGGTCGGGAATGCGGCCAAGCGCGACTTGCGCAGCCGGGGCAAACTGGCGAACATGGAGACAAAATCCGAATGAAGGAGGGGAACATGGCAAAACGCGTGGCCTTGATCACCGGCGGCATGGGCGGCCTGGGCGAGACCATCAGCACCAAGATGGCCGATGCGGGGTATGCGGTCGCGGTGACCTACTCGCCCTCGAACAAGGGCGCGGACAAGTGGCTGGCCGACATGAAGTCGCGCGGCTACACCTTCCATGCCTACCCCTGCGACGTCGCGGACTACGACTCGGCCGCGGCCTGCGTGGAGAAGGTGGCGAAGGAAGTGGGCCCGGTCGACATCCTGGTCAACAACGCCGGCATCACGCGCGACATGACCTTCAAGAAGATGACCAAGGCCGACTGGGACGCGGTGATGCGGACCAACCTCGATTCCTGCTTCAACATGACCAAGCAGGTCTGCGACGGCATGGTGGACCGCGGCTGGGGTCGCGTGATCAACGTGTCCTCGGTGAACGGCTCCAAGGGCGCCTTCGGCCAGACCAACTACGCGGCGGCCAAGGCCGGCATGCACGGCTTCACCAAGTCGCTGTCGCTGGAAGTGGCGCGCAAGGGCGTGACCGTGAACACCATCTCGCCCGGCTACATCGGCACCAAGATGGTCACGGCCATCCCCAAGGAGATCCTGGACTCCAAGATCCTGCCGCAGATCCCGGTGGGGCGCCTGGGCAAGCCCGAGGAGATCGCCGGCCTGATCATCTACCTGTGCTCCGAGGAAGCGGCTTTCGTCAACGGCGCCAACATCGCGATCAACGGCGGCCAGCACATGCAGTAAGCAAGGGGCCGTGGCGGTGCGGATGCACCGTCGCGGGGCAGGCTTGCCGTATCATTCCGGTCCGGCAACACGCAACGCAAACTCCAGTGAAGGGGCATCACCCCATGAGCGAAACCACCCGGCGGCTGATCAAGAAGTACCCCAACCGGCGCCTGTACGACACGCGCACCAGCACCTACATCACGCTGGCCGACGTCAAGCAGTTGGTGCTGAACCAGGAAGAGTTCACCGTGGTGGACGCCAAGACCGGCGACGAGCTCACGCGGGCGATCCTGCTGCAGATCATCCTGGACGAGGAATCCAGCGGCCAGCCGCTGTTCACCTCGGACGTGCTGTCGCAGTTCATCCGCTCCTACGGCAACGCCATGCAGGGGATGATGGGCACCTACATCGAGCGCAACCTCGAGCTGTTCAACGAGATCCAGAAGCGCATGCAGGAGCAGTCGCGCTCGATCTACGGCGACAACGGCAAGGTCGGCACCGACATGTGGAACCAGTTCCTGTCGTACCAGCAGCCGGCCATGCAGGGCCTGATCTCCACCTACATGGACCAGAGCCGCAACATGTTCCTGCAGATGCAGGAGCAGGTGCAGAGCCAGACGCGCAACATGTTCGCCGGCTTCAACTACCCGGGCGTCCCGGGCGCCACCGGCACCCCGGGCGCCGCTCCCGCGGGCGACAAGGACAAGAAGCCCTGAGCACGCGCAGCCCGGCCGGGGGTACGGCGAAGAAGGCGGCCGCGGCTGCAGTTTCGGTGAAGCGCGTGCCCGCGCCGGGTGCCGCGACCGGGGCCGTAAAGGCCGCCAAGGCCGCCCCCCGGGCCGCCGCCAAGGCCGCTCCACAGGCCGCCGCCAAGCCGGCGGCGCGCCGGGCCGCCAGGCCCCCGAAGATCGGCTTCGTGTCGCTGGGCTGCCCCAAGGCCCTGGTCGATTCCGAGCGCATCCTCACCCAGCTGCGCGCCGAAGGCTACGACAGCGCCAAGTCCTACGCCGGCGCCGACCTGGTGATCGTCAATACCTGCGGCTTCATCGACAGTGCGGTCGAGGAGTCGCTGGACGCGATCGGCGAGGCGCTGGCCGAGAACGGCAAGGTCATCGTCACCGGCTGCCTGGGCGCCAAGGGCGCCAAACCCGGCGACATGGTGCGCGACATCCACCCGCGGGTGCTGGCCGTCACCGGCCCGCACGCCACCGACGAGGTGATCGACGTCGTCCACCGCCACCTGCCCAAGCCGCACGACCCGTTCACCGACCTCGTGCCGGCGCAGGGCATCAAGCTCACGCCGAAGCATTACGCCTACCTGAAGATCTCCGAGGGCTGCAACCACCGCTGCAGCTTCTGCATCATCCCGTCCATGCGCGGCGACCTCGACAGCCGCCCGGTGGGCGACGTGATGAACGAGGCCGAGTCGCTGGTGCGCGCCGGGGTGAAGGAACTGCTGGTGATCTCGCAGGACA
>CAIVVS010000057.1 GCA_903909415.1 uncultured Pseudomonadota bacterium
GCGAGCACCGCGAGCGCGGTGCCCGCGATGGACATGGCCAGCGTGTCCAGCAGCGGCCGCATCCAGGCGCGCCAGCGGGTGAAGTCCGGCGGCACCATTTCCGACGCCAGCTGCGCGATGGCCGGCGCGCCGTCGATGAAGCGCTCGGCGTCGAAGAAGCCGGTGATCGCCAGCGCCGCGACCGAGGCCGCGGCCACGCCGCCGGCCAGCAGCGCCTTGCTGGAGGCGTCGCGCCGCGCCGCCTCCAGCACCACGGCGTAGCGTTCCGCCGTGGCGCTGGTTGTCGCGTGGGACTGCATCACTTCATCTTCGCCAGGTCGAGCTTGAGCACCGAAGCGGTTTCGCGCAGCACGTCGTAGGCGCGGTCGTCGGTGGCGGCGAACGCCTCGACGCGGAAGGACTTGAGCACTTCCTTGTCCTTCATGTTGAGGAAGGCCGCGCGGATCGCCTGCTTCAGCTGCGGTGCCAGGTTGCCCTGCATGGTGATCGGGTAGTTCGGGATCGGGGCGGTGAGGTCCAGCTGCACGACCTTGGCCGGGTCGATCACCTTGCGCTCGACCAGCGTGCGGAAGATGGGCTCGGACAGGGCGCCGGCGGGAACCTGCCCGGCCTGCACCGCGCGGGCCACCGCGTCATGGGTGCCCAGGTGGACCGGCTTGTAGTCCTTGTCGCCGTCCAGGCCCTTTTTCGCGAGGTGGGCGCGCGGCGCGAGGTGGCTGGAGGTCGAGGCCTGGTCGCCGAAGCCGAAGGGCTTGCCGCGCACGTCGGCGACGGACTTGACCGGACCGGTGGCGTTGGCGATCAGGATGGAGTTGTAGGTGGGCGATCCCTTCTCCACGCCCACCGCGAAGGGCTCGATCTCGGGCGCGCGCGACTTGGCCAGCACGTAGGAGAACGGGCCGAAGTAGGCGACCTCGATGCGCCCGAAGCGCATCGCCTCGATCATCGACGAGTAGTCCGTGGTGACGATCAGCTCGATGTCTTTCTTCAGCGTGGCCTCGAGGTAGGCCTTGAGCGGCTGGGCGTTCTGGATCAGCGTCGCGGCGTTTTCGTCGGGCAGCAGCGCGACGCGCAGCTTCGCGGGGTCGCGTCCCTGCGACTGCGCCAGGGCGGAGGTCGGCAGCGCGGCCGCGAGCGCCAGCGCGGTGGCTGCGCCCATCAGGGTGCGTCGGTTCATGTGTAGGCTCCTTCGGGTTGGAAGTGCGGCAGCTCGCCGGCGGGTGCCGCGGACTGCCTGGAATGGTTGGCGTTGCCGGCCTGCGGGTCGTACAGGCGCGCGGCGAGTTCGTCGGTGAGGCGGTCGGGCGGGCCGTCGAACACCACGGCTCCCCCCGACAGGCCGACGATGCGGTCGGCGAACGCGCGGGCGAATCCGACCTGGTGCAGGCTGACCACCGCGGTGAGTCCGTCGGCCTTGCAGATGCCATGCATCAGCGCGAGCAGGCGCTCGGCCGTCGCCGGGTCGAGGCTGGCCACCGGTTCGTCGGCCAGCAGGATGCGCGGCGACTGCACCAGTGCGCGCGCCACGCCGACGCGCTGCTGCTGGCCGCCGGAGAGCTGGTCGGCGCGCTTGAGCGCGTGGTCGAGCAGGCCGACGCGGTCGATCGCGGCCAGGGCCAGTTCGCGGTCCGCGCGCGGCCAGGGCAGCAGCGTGGCGAGCGGCGCGCGCCAGCCGAGTCGCCCGGTAAGCACGTTGTCCAGCACGCTCAGCCGGCCGATCAGGTGGTGGTGCTGGAACACCATGCCGGTGCGGCGCCGGTGCGCCCGCAGCTTGCCGGCCTCGGCGATGTCGCCCAGCCCGGCCACGACCACGCGCCCGGCGCTGGGCCGGACCAGGCCGTTGAGCGATCGCAGCAGGGTGGACTTGCCCGCGCCGGAGGCGCCCAGCAGCACGGTGAAGCCGCCCTGCGCGAACGCCAGCGAGGTACTCACCAGCGCACGCGCGCCGCCCGGGTAGGTGACTTCCAGGGCTTCGGTGCGCAGCGCCTCTGGCTCCGGCTTCGGGTTCATGGCAGGCGTCCTTCGGAATCGGGCTTGGTCAGTTGGCAGAGTCTGGCCGGCGCGCGTGACACCCTGATTAATGAAACCGTCATCTGCGGCAATTAAGGTATAGGCCGTGTCTATGAACCTCTCTTCCTCGGCTGAACTGCGCGCGTTCGACGCCGCCGCCCGCACCGGCAGCATGACCGGCGCGGCGCGGCTGCTCGGCATCCGCCAGCCCACCGTGTCCGCGCACATTGCCAACCTGGAGCAGAACTTCGGCGTGGAGCTGTTCCACCGCCACGGGAGGCGGATCGAGCTCACCGGCTTCGGCGCGCTGCTGCACGAGGTGACGCACCGCATCTTCCGCGGCGAGGAGCAGGCGGCCGCGCTGCTGCTGGGCGCGCGTTCCGGCTACCGGGGCGTGCTCAGGCTGGCTGCCGTCGGGCCTTTCAACGTCACGCCGATGGTCAAGCTGTTCCGGGAGGGCCACCCCGAGGTGCGGGTCGCGGTCAGCATGGGCGACTCCCGCCAGGTCGTGGCGCGCGTGCTGGACCTGCAGGCCGACCTGGGCGTGCTGCTGCATGCGGTGGATGACGAGCGGGTGCACTGCGTGCCGTTCCGCCGCCAGCCGCTGGTGGTGTTCGCCCCGGTCGGGCACCCCCTTGCCAGCTTGGACGGCCTGCGCGTCGGGGACCTGGAGGGCATGGAGTTCGTCATGCGGGAGGACGGGTCCCGCACCCGCCAGATCTTCGAGGCCGGGCTCGCCGCCGCCGGCGTGTCGGTGCGCTGCTCGGTCGAGATGGGCAGCCGCGAGGCGGTGCGGGAAGCGGTGGCCCAGGGCCTGGGGCTGGGCGTGGTCGCCCGCACCGCCTTCGTGCCGGACACCCGCGTGGTGGCGCTGGACATCGAGGGCCTGTCACTGCACACCCACGCCCACGTCATCTGCCTGCGCGAGCGTTGCACCGCATCGCTGGTGGCGGCGTTCCTGCGCGGGGTGGGCGAACTGGTCGCCTTCACCCCTTCGTAACCCAACTGTAACCTGGCCCGGCTAACCTGCAGGGTTCCGCAAGACCCACCCTTCGCGAGCAGACATCCATGAACATCGAAGCCGAAACCCTTGCCAGTGGCGCGCTCCAGATCAAGCTCGCCGGTCGAATGGACGTGCACGGCGCCCAGGAGATCGACCTCAAGTTCACCAGCTACACGGCCAACCAGAAGGCGGTGGTCGTGGACCTGTCCGGGGTCAGCTTCCTCGCCTCCATCGGCATCCGCACGCTGCTGCTCGCGGCCAAGGCGGTGTCCGGCCGCGGCGGGAAGATGGTGGCCCTCAACCCGGACGAGAACGTCACCCAGGTGCTGAAGATGGCGGGCATCGACACGCTGATCCCGATCTGCCGCTCGGTGGACGAGGCACAGGCTGCGGTGGCCGCCTGACGCCGATGCCGGTCGCCGAAGGCGCGATGGCCGATCGCCTGGAGATCGCCAATGACCTCGGGGAGCTGGCCCGCATGTCCGGCTGGCTGCTGGATCGCGCGGCGGCGGCGGGGATCGAGGCATCGCTGCTGCCCCGGCTGGACCTGTGCGCCAACGAGGCGGCGGAGAACATCATCCGCCATGCCTTCCCGCCAGGCGCCCCGCATTCGATCACGATCGAGCTGTCGCGCACGCCGGCCGGCGCCGAACTCCGCATAAGCGACGACGGCAGGCCGTTCGATCCGCTCTCCCTGCCGGATCCGGTCCGCCCGGCTTCGCTGGCCGAGGCGCGGATCGGCGGCCTGGGGGTGCACCTCATGCGCTCGATGGCATCCCGCTGCGTCTACGCCCGGGAGGGGGCCTACAACGTCCTGGTGCTCGAGGTCGCGACCATGCCCGGTGCGGCGGCGGCCGGGGAATGAACGAGCGGGGCGCGGACCGGCGCCGCAACCCGCCCGGGGTCTTACCGCCCGGCTTCAAGGTCGAACTGGAGCGGCGACGGGTCGACGAGCGCCGGCGCAACGGGTTCATCTCCCGCCTGCAGCTGTTCGCCTCCATTCCCTACGAGGCGGTGGAATCGGTCCTGTCCGAGTGCGAGTTGCGCGAGGTGCTCGCGGGAGAGGTTTTGCTGGAGCCCGGCCAGCACAACAACGCGATACAGATGCTGGTCACCGGGCGCCTGCGCATCCACCTGGACGCGGTGGATTCCGCGGAGTACATCCCGATCGAGGAGGGCGGCTGCTTCGGTGAGTTGTCCATCATCGACGGCCGGCCGGTGTCGGCCTGGGTGGTGGCCGACCGCGACAGCCGGGTGCTGTCGGTGCACGAGGACGTGTTCTGGAACCGCCTGATTCCCCATCCCGGTGTCGCGCGCAACCTGCTGAACGTGCTGTCCGAGCGCATGCGCATGAACCGCGACCTGATCGTCGAGCGCGTCCGGGACCGCATGGCGCTGGAGCAGATGCGAAAGGAACTGGGCATCGCGCGCGACATCCAGCTGAGCATGCTGCCCTTCGTCGGCAGCCTCACGGCCGAGCGGCCCGAGGTGGACGCCTGGGGCCTGATGGAACCCGCCACGGACGTCGGCGGCGATTTCTACGACGGATTCTTCGCGTCGCCGGAGCGCTTGTTCGTCGCGGTGGGCGACGTCTCGGGCAAGGGCGTGCCGGCGGCGCTGTTCATGGCGCGGGCGATCACGCAGCTGCGCATGGAGGCGGTGCGAAAGCGCTCGCCGTCGGCCATCCTCGAATCGGTGAACCGCGCGCTGTGCGCCGGCAACGACGCGGGCATGTTCGTCACCCTGTTCTGCGGCGTGCTGGATACCGCGACCGGACAGTTCAGCTATGCGAACGCGGGGCATAACCCGCCGGTGTTCCTGCCCGCGGGCGGCGGGGCCGAGTTCCTCAAGGTGCGGCGCGGCCTGGTCAGCGGCATCATCGACACCACCCACTACCTGCACGACACCATCCAGCTGTCCCCGGGCGACGCCCTGCTGCTGTACACCGACGGGGTGACGGAGGCGATGGATCCTTCCGGCGGGTTCTATGGCGACGGCCGGCTGCTCGCGCGGCTGGCATCCGGCGCCTGGGCCGGGTCGCGCGCACTGGTGGACCACGTGCGGGGTGACGTCGCGGAGTTCGCGCACGGCGCGCCGCAGGCCGATGACATCACGCTTCTGGCACTGCGCTTCCGTACCGACGGGGAGATGGGCAGGACGGGGTGACCGCGCCGGCGGTGGCGGCGCTTGCGCCGGGTTCCGGGGCGCAGGCCTTCGGTTCAGCCCCGCAACCCGTTCCCGCGGCGCAAGCGCGCGAGGCGGGGTGGCGGCTTCAGTTCGGCACCTGCGCGAGCACCCAGCGCGCCATCTCCTCGCGGGTCGGCGTCCACACCTCGGGCCGGCGCTTCACGATGGCCATGATCTCATCGTAGACCCAGGCCCCGGCCGGGCGGCCGTAGACGTGGGTGTGCGCGGTGACGTCCAGGAACATGGTCGCGGTCTCGCGCGAAAGCATCGCGTCGAAGGCGTCCTGGAATGCTTCCAGCATGGCGCGCGGCGTGTTGCCGTAGCGCACCGAGCTGGGCATGTCGTTCACGTCCATGGTCAGCGGGATGCCGACGATGCGCCGCGCGTCCCTGCCCTCGCCGTACACCGCGATGTGCGGCACGTCGTCATCGTTGCAGTCGCCGTGCCACAGGTAGCCTTCCTCGGCCAGCAGCTGCGGGGTGACCATGGAGCCGGTGCCGCGCGGGGAGATCCAGCCCAGCGGGCGCTCGCCGCAGGCGGCCTGGATCAGCACGTTGTTGCGGCGGATCTGCTCGCGTTCCTCGTCGGGCTTGAAGTACACCGGGATCATGTCCTGCCCGTAGGAGTGCGCGACGATCTCGTGGCCGTTGCGCCGCAGCGCCGCCACCGAGGCGGCCTCGCGCTCTGCGAGGATGCCGTTGGTCATCACGCTGGTCCGGAACCCGTGGCGCTCGGCGATGCCCTGAAGCCGGTGGATGCCGCGCACCGCGCCATAGCTCGCCCACGAATGCGCGTTGGTGTCGTAGTAGCCCGGCGCCAGCACGTTGCCCATCGGGCCCACGCCCGAGGTCTTGCCGTCGGAGAAGGCCTCGTAGGCGATGTTGAAGATGATGGCGACGCGGCGGCCGTCGGGCCACTTGAACTCGGGGCCGGGGCGGATGATGCGGGGCGTGATCGGGGTCATGGCTCGGTCGGTATGCTGTTGGGATGCGGTTCAGGGAAGTTGCCCGTCCCGGGATGCGGCATACTATTTGTCGCAGCACCACGCGGCGGCACGGCACCACGCGGCGCGGCACCACCGGAGGAGGGGAACATGGCGCGGATCATAGGCGGAATCGGCACCTCGCACGTGCCGACCATCGGCATGGCCTTCGACAGGAAGAAGAACGAGGATCCGGACTGGAAGCCGCTGTTCAAGGGCTACGAGCCGGTGGCGCGCTGGCTGGAGGACAAGCAGCCCGACGTGCTGGTGTTCTTCTACAACGACCACGCCACCACCTTCTTCTTCGACCACTACCCGACCTTCGCCATCGGCACCAGCGCCGAGTACCCGACCGCCGACGAGGGCATGGGCGTGCGCCCCGTCCCCAACATCCAGGGGCACCCGGGCCTCGCGCGCCACATGGCGGTGTCGCTGGTGAATGACGAATTCGACATGAGCGTGTTCCAGGAGCTGCCGATCGACCACGGCTGCAACTCCCCGCTCACCATGCTCTGGCCCAAGGCCGTCGCTGACGGTCGCTGGCCGGGCGCGCTGGTGCCCATCCAGGTCAACGTGCTGCAGCATCCGGTGCCCACGCCGATGCGCTGCTGGAAGCTCGGCCAGGCGGTTCGCCGCGCGATCGAGTCCTATCCCGAGGACCTGAAGGTGGTGGTGGTCGGCACCGGCGGGCTGTCGCACCAGATGAACGGCGAGCGCGCCGGCTTCAACAACACCGAGTGGGACATGAAGTTCCTAGAGATGATCGGCTCCGACCCCGAGTCGCTGGCGAAGATGCGGCTGGCGGACTTCATGACCCTGGGGGGCACCGAGGGCGCGGAGGTGATCATGTGGCTGGCGATGCGCGGGGCGCTCGCGCCCGATGCGCGCAAGCTGCACCAGAACTACTACCTGCCCATGACCTCGGCCATGGCGGTGGTGCTGTTCGAGGAACCCGCCGCCGGCGCCCTGCGCGCGGCGGCCTGAGGCGGGAGGGGACATGGACCCGCGCGACAACCCGCAGCTGGCCGGCGTCGAGAAGCTCGCCGGCACCTACGTGTTCGACCTGGACGTGAGCGCCCGCGCGCTGCGCCTGAACCGGTTCCTGCACGGACTGACCGTGCCGGCCAGGCGCCAGCTGTTCAAGGCCGACCCGGAGGCCGCCTTCGAGGCGGCGCACCTCAGCGAACCGGAGCGCGACATGGTTCGGCGCCTCGACTGGCAGGCGCTGATCCGCTACGGCGCGAGCTTCTTCACGCTGGAGAAGCTCGGCCGCGTCTCCGGCGTGTCCAACCCGCAGATGGTCGCGCACATGCGCGGCGAGACGCTGGAGGCATTCCTCAAGACCCGCAACGTGCCGGGCGCGCGCTGAGCCCGCGCGCGCGAGATACTGGACCCGGACCCATCCAAGCCATTCCAACCCACGCAAGAGAGACAGACATGGAAAAGAAAGTCATCCGCGCCAACGTTCCCGAGACCGGCGGCCCGTTCAACATGTGCGTGCGCCACGGCGACATGGTCTACGTCTCCGGCCTGCCGCCGTTCGACGAGAAGTACAGCCGGGCGATGCGCGAAGCGCGTGCCAAGGGCAAGCCGCTGCCCAAGTACGTCGCGCCCTCCTTCGAGAAGGAGTGCCGCATCGTCATGGACCACCTGAAGCTGCTGGTCGAGGGCGCGGGATCCAACATGGACTGCCTGCTGAAGGTGGTCGTCTGGCTCAAGGACCAGACGCAGCAGGAGACCTTCGACAAGGTGTACCGCAGCTACTTCACCAGCGCCGCGACCCTGCCCACGCGCACCCGCATGCAGGCCGGCCGCACGCCGCGCGACTGCGGCCTGGAGGTGGACGCGATCGGCTACGTGCCGAAGAAGAAGCCGGCGAAGAAGAAGGCCGCCAAGAAGGCAGCGAAGAAGAAGGCGCGCCGCTGATGCGCGCGGGCCTGCGCGCCGGCATGGTCCGGGCCGTCCTGCTCGCCGCGGCGCTCGCCACGGCGGGCGCGGCGGGCGCGCAGGCCCCCTGGTCGCCCACCCAGCCGATACGGGTGCTGATCCCGTACGCGCCGGTGGGCACCTCCGACATCATCGGGCGGGTGATGTCCGACCGGGTTCGCGAGCGGCTCGGACAGCCCTTCGTGCTGGAGAACCGGCCCGGCGCGTCCACGCAGATCGCCACCGAGGCGGTGGCGCGCTCGCGGCCGGACGGCCACACGCTGCTGCTGGTGGCCAACACCTTCGCGATCAACCCCAGCCTGTTCGGCAAGCTGCCCTACGACCCGCAGAAGGACCTCGCGGCGGTGACCTATGCCGGCGTCACGCCGCACACCCTGGTGGTGAGCAACGACATCCCGGCGAAGAACCTGAAGGAGCTGATCGCCTTCGTGAAGGCGCGCCCGGGCAAGCTGTCCTACGGCTCGGTGGGCAACGGCACCTCGTTCCACCTGGGCATGGAGATCCTCAAGAAGCAGTCGGGCATGTTCATCGTGCACATCCCCTACAAGGGCATGGGCCCGGTGCTGACCGACCTGATGTCCGGGCAGATCCAGGTCGCCTTCGGCAACACGCCCAACGTGGTGCCGCTCATCCAGTCCGGCAAGATGCGCGCGATCGCGATGGCGCACCCGGCGCGCATGGCCCAGCTGCCCGACCTGCCCACGGTGGCCGAGCAGGGCTTTCCCGGATTCGAGTCCAATTCCTGGTTCGTCTACTTCGCCGCCGGCGGCACGCCCGCGCCCATCCTGGACCGGCTGAACGAGGCCCTGGTCGCCGTGCTGCGCGAGCCCGCGGTGCGCGCCAACCTCACGCAGCAGGGCGTCGAAGTGATGGGCTGGACGCGCGCGGAGACCACCGCGTTCGTCGCCCGCGAGACCGCGAAGTACACCGAGGCGGTTCGCTTTTCCGGCGCCACCGTCGACTGAGGCCGAATTCATCCCACGGAGACGCAGCATGAACACCCACCGACCGACTGTCCTGTCCCTCGCCCTGCTCGCCTGCACCGGGCTCGCCGCCTGTGATGCCGGCAAGCCGACCACCACGGCGTCCTCGCCCTCTTCCGCCGGCAAGGCGCCGGACATCATCAAATCCCAGTCCGAGGCGATGGAAAAGGCCAAGCAGGTGCAAGGCGTGGTGGACGCCGGCGAGGAAGCGCGCCGCAAGCAGGTCGAGGCGGCGGAGAAACAGTAGCCGCGTGCCGCTGGCATGGGGCCGGGAACACCTGTGGTGTAATCCGGTCATATAGGTAGGTGCAGCACACAGCGGCAGCCGCCCGGACTTCCCGGGTGGCGCAGACCGCGTCAAGGAGACCGACATGAAACTTGCCACCCTCGCCGCCGCAGTCTGCGGCGCGCTTTCCACGCTTGCCGCCGCCCAGTCCTACCCGACCAAGCCGGTGAGGCTGATCATCCCGTTTGCCCCGGGTGGCTCCACCGACATCGTCGGGCGCATCGCGGCCGAGCGCATGGGGCGCGAACTCGGCCAGTCCGTGGTCATCGAGAACCGCGCCGGCGGTGGCGGCGTGATCGGCGCCGAGGCGATCAAGGCCGCTGCGCCCGACGGCTACACCATCGGCATGGCCACGGTCAGCACGCACGGCGTCCAGCCGGTGATCGCCGCCAAGCCGACCTACGATCCGCTCAAGGACTTCATCCCCATCACCAACCTCGCGGCCGTGCCCAACGTCGTGGCGGTGAACCCGGGCAAGATGAAGGCGCGCGACATGAAGTCCTTCCTTGCGGAGCTGCGCGCCCAGCCGGGCCGGCTGTCCTACGCGTCCTCGGGCACCGGCGGCATCGGCCACCTGATGGGCGAGACCTTCAAGGCGACCACCAAGACGTTCATCCTGCACATTCCGTACCGCGGCGCGGGCCCGGCGCTGGTTGACGTGGTTGGCGGTCAGGTCGACATGATCTTCGACAACCTGCCCTCTTCCCTGCCGCACATCAAGGCCGGCAAGCTGATTCCCATCGCGGTCGCGTCCACGCGCCGCTTCGAGGGTCTGCCCGACGTCCCGACCTATGCCGAACTGGGCATGCCCGAGTGCAACAGCATGGCCTGGTACGGCCTGATCGCGCCGGCCAGGACCCCCGACGCGGTCATCCAGCGGCTGCACGGCGCCGCGGTGAAGTCGCTCGCCGATCCCGACGTGCGCAAGCGCCTGACCGAGCAGGCCGCCTATCCGGTGGGCAACACCCCGGCGCAGTTCACGGAGGAAATCCGCCGCGAACTGGACCTGAACCGCAAGGTGGGGAAGTCGCAGGGGCTGTCGCTGATCGATTGATGCGCGACTGATGCGCGGCTGACGCGCGGCTGACGCGCGACCGAGCCGCCACGGCGCCGCATCCGGACAGGGCCGGCGCCGTTTTCCTTCCGGACGGACGCGTCAGTGCATCGGCACGCGGCGCTTGCCGTCGATCGCCCAGGGAGCCCAGCGATCGCCGTCGCGGCACATGCCGTGGCGGAACCCCTCGTACGCCACGCCGGGGTTGGCGAAGCGCAGGTCATGGAACCAGACGCAGGCGCGCGTGCCGTCCGCCGAGCCCTCCACGCCGAGCAGGGCCGGATATGCGGCGAACCAGCGGTAGTAGGCGAACTCGGGCCGGTTCCATGCCTCGGCGGCGCGCGCCTCGGTGGCCGCGTCGTTGCCGAAACGCGTGTGCACCCGCCATGAGGCGGCCTCCTCCGGCTGGAAGTACGACGCGATGTTGGCGATGAAGCCGATGCCCGAGCCCGGGGCGCGTGGCTGCGCCCCCGGCGCGACGTTGACGTAGGCCTCGTGGTGCTGGTCGCGCGTGCTGACCACCACGGACCAGTGGTACGGCGAGGCGGCGCGGGGCAGTGCGCGGACGGTCGCATCCTTGAGCCGCAGCGCCGCGGCGTATTCGCGCCCGAGGGACGCCGCGCGATCCTTCTGCACCGCCTGGAAGCCGACGTAGCCCGCCAGCGCCAGGCAGCCGACCACGGCGGGCAGGCGCGTGCGGCGCGCGAGCGCCGATGCGGCCAGCGCCGCGACGATGATGCCGGTGAACCACAGGTCGATGATGAAGGTGGTGCCCCAGGCCACGCGCGCGTCGGAGAGCGGCGACCACACCATGGTGCCGAAGCTGGTGATCAGGTCGCCCACGATGTGCACGGCGATGGACATCAGCGCCACCCCGTAGAAGGCGCGCCAGCCGCCGGCGGGCCGGAACGCCCGCGCCGCGATCCAGGCCACCAGCAGCGCCCAGAACGGCAGGAGCAGCAGCGAATGGGTCTCGCCGCGATGGTTGACCAGGTAGGTGAGCGGCGACACCAGGTTGAGCACGAAGTCCGCATCGGGGAAGGCCGCCGCCGCCGCGCCCACCAGCACGCGCTGCCAGACCGGCGGGTGCGTGGTGCGCGGATCCGGCAGGAAGGTGGACAAGGTGCGGCGCGGGGCGGTTGCGCGCGCGAGCAGCGCGCCCGACAGGGCGTGGGTGAGGGTATCCATGTGGCAATCAGGGTGGCCGCAGGGCGGCCGGGTTGGCGGGGTAGGGCGGATGTTATCCGGTTGCAAGCTTCTGTAAGCTTGGGAGCCCGCGGCCGCCTTGCGAATGTCCGCGGCGGCTATGTGCCTATAATCGTTTCGTCCCCTCCCGCTCCCGCTCGGAAATCCCATGGCGAACCTGCTGCTCGGTCCTGACTTTGTCTTCCTGAAACGCAGCGCAGCACGGATCGTGTCCTGCGGGCTCGCAGCCGCGTGCGTCGCTACCCTGGTCGCGTGCGGCCAGGACGGCGGAGACAAGGACGGCACGAAGGGCGCGGGCAAGGACGGTGCCAAGCAGGCATCCAAGGCCGATGCAAAGGCGGGCAAGGGCGGCCCCGGGGGTCCAGGCGGTCCGGTGGTGGCGCGGGTGGTGTCGGTGGCGCCGGTGCGCGCGCCCATCATCCTCGAGACCGTGGGCAGCGCGGAAGGATCGCGCCAGGTCGAGGTGCGCGCCCGTGTCTCGGGCATCCTGCAGAAGCGGCTGTACGCCGAGGGCGAGGTCGTGCGCGAGGGTGCGGTGCTGTTCCAGATCGACCGGGAGCCCTTCGAGATCGCGCTCGCCCAGTCGCGGGCGCAGCTCGCCCAGGAGCGCGCGCGCAACGAGCAGGCGACGCGCGAATCCGGGCGCCTGAAGGAACTGGCCGAGAAGCGCGCCATCAGCCAGAAGGAGTACGACGACTCCACCTCCACGCTCAAGCTGTCCAACGCCGCGCTTGCCCTGGCCGAGGCGAACGTGCGCCAGGCGGAGCTCAACCTGTCCTACACCACGGTCACCGCGCCGGTGGGCGGCGTGTCGGGCCGCTCGCTGAAGTCCGAGGGCAGCCTGGTCACGGCGGGCACCGACAGCCTGCTGACCAGCCTCAGCCAGATAGACCCGATCTGGGTACGCTTTTCGCTGGTGGCATCCGATTTCGCCAAGGTGCCGGGCGGCCGGCTGACGCGGGGCGGGGGCAACGAGGTTGCGCTCACCATGGCCGACGGCACGGCCCACGCGAAGACAGGCCGCATCAACTTCGCGGCCTCGCAGACCGACGCCCGCCTGGGCACCCAGGAACTGCGCGCGGAGTTTCCCAACCCGGCCCGCAAGCTCCTGCCCGGCGACTTCGTTCGGGTGAAGGTCACGGCGGGCTGGCGCGAGAAGGTCTTCCTGGTGCCGCAGACCGCGGTACTGCAGAACGAGCGCGGCTATTTCCTGTTCGCGCTCGACGCGGAGGGCAAGGCGCAGGTCCGGCCGGTCAAGACCGGCGAGTGGCTGGGCACCGACTGGATCATCACCGAGGGCCTGGCCGCGGGCGACCGCATCGTGGTGGACAATCTCCAGCGGCTGCAGCCCGGCGCGGTGGTGAAGCCGGCCGAAGCGGCTGCGCCGGCCGGCGCGGGTGGCGCCGCCAGGGCGGATGGGGCGAAGGGCGACGCCGGCAAGGGCGACCCGGCCAAGGGCGACAAGTCCGCGGACAAATCCGCCGCGGCGAAGTAGGCGCCGCCATGATGTCCAGCTTTTTCATCGGACGGCCGATCTTCGCGTCGGTCATCGCCATCATCATCACGCTGGCGGGCCTGGTCGCCTCCAACGTGCTGCCGGTGGCGCAGTACCCGGAGATCGCCCCGCCCACGGTCACGATCACCGCGACCTATCCCGGCGCCAGCGCCGAGACGCTGACGCGCACCGTGGCCGCGCCGATCGAGGAACAGCTCTCGGGCGTGGAGGGGCTGCTCTACTTCAACTCGGTGGCGGCATCCACCGGGACGCTCACCATCACCGCGACGTTCGAGGTCGGCACCAACATCGACTTCGCCACCGTGACGGTGAACAACCGCGTGAAGATCGCCGAGCCGCGCCTGCCGGACGAGGTGCGCCGCACCGGCGTGGTGGTGCAGAAGCGCTCGACCGACATCCTCATGGTGGTGTCGCTGCTCTCGGACGACCCGCGCTACGACACGCTCTACCTGTCGAACTACGCGCTGGTGAACGTGCTGGACGTGCTCAAGCGCGTGCCGGGGGTGGCAGACGCGTCGATCTTCGGCGCCCGCGACTATTCGATGCGGGTCTGGCTGCGCCCCGACCGCATGGCGCAGCTGGGCATCACCACCGGCGACATCGCGGCAGCGATCCGGTCGCAGAACGCCCAGTTCGCCGCCGGCAAGATCGGGCAGGCGCCGTCCGAAGGCGACCAGTCGGTGGTGTACACGGTGACCGCCCGCGGGCGCATGGTCGAGCCCGAGGAGTTCGGGCAGATCGTGCTGCGTTCCAATGGCGCCGGCGGCGTGCTGCGCCTGAAGGACGTGGCGCGGGTCGAACTGGGCGCGCTGAACTACGACTCCTTCTCGACGGTCAACGGCAAGCCGACCATAGGCGTGGGCGTGTACCTGCAGTCGGGCGCCAACGCGCTGCAGGTCGCGACCTCGGTGCGCGCGGCCATGGACGGCATCCGGGCGGCCTTCCCAGCGGGCATCAGCTACTTCACGCCGTTCGACACCACGCGCTTCGTCAAGGCGTCGATCGACGAGGTGATCACCACGCTGTTCGAGGCGGCGCTGCTGGTGCTCGTGGTGGTGTTCGTGTTCCTGCAGAGCTGGCGCGCGACCGTGATCCCCTTCGTCGCGGTGCCGATCGCGCTGGTGGGCGCGTTCGCGGGGCTCTACCTGTTCGGCTTCTCGATCAACACCCTCACCCTGTTCGCCATCGTGCTGGCCACCGGTATCGTCGTCGACGACGCGATCGTCGTGCTCGAGAACGTGGAGCGCCTGATGGCCGAGAAGAAGCTGTCCCCCGGCGAGGCCGCGGTCGAGTCCATGCGCGAGGTGTCCGGCGCCATCGTGGCGATCGTGCTGGTGCTGTGCGCGGTGTTCATCCCGGTGGCCTTCCTCGGCGGCATCGCCGGGCAGCTGTACAAGCAGTTCGCCGTGACGGTGGCCACCTCCGTGACCATCTCGGGTTTCGTGGCGCTCACGCTGACGCCGGCGCTGTGCGCGCTGCTGCTCAAGCCCCAGCACGCCGAATCGGTGCTGTTCCGCCCGTTCAACCGCGGCTTCACCGCGCTCACCAACGTCTACACCGCCGGCGTGCGCCTGGTGATCCGCCATGCCTTTATCGCGGTGGTGTTGTTCCTCGGGGTGATCGCTGCCTCCGTCTGGCTGCTGCAGCGCACGCCGACCAGCTTCGTTCCGGCCGAGGACCAGGGCTACGTGTTCGCCTCCGTGGTCTTGCCCGACGGGGCGAGCATCAACCGGACCGGGCGGGTGGGCTCGGACCTGCAGAAGGTGATCTCTGCCCACCCGGCGGTGGAGAACGTGCTGCTGATCAACGGCTTCGACCTGCTCGGTGGCGGCAACAAGACCAGCGCAGCCACCATGTTCATCACCCTGAAGCCGTGGAACGAGCGCCAGCAGACGGCCCCCGAGGTGGTGTCCTTCATCCTCGAGAAGGGCCGCGCGGTGCGCGAGGCCATCGTCATCAGCTTCTCCCCCACGCCGATCCGCGGCCTGGGTACCTCCGGCGGCTTCGAGGCCTTCATCCAGAACCGCGCGGATGGCGATGCGAAGAAGCTGGCGGAAGTGATGCAGCGCTTCACCGCCGAGTTGCGCAAGCAGCCCGAACTCACCGGCGTGAACCAGTTCTTCCGTCCCACGGTGCCGCAGCTGTACGTCGAGGTAGACCGGGAGAAGGCGATCGCCCAGGGCGTGCCGGTGAGCGACGTGTTCGAGGCGCTGCAGGCCACGATGGGCGTGCTCTACGTCAACGACTTCAACAAGTTCGGCCGCACCTACCGCGTGCAGGTCCAGGCCGACGCGCCCTACCGTTCCAGACCCGAGGACCTCGGGGGCATCTACGTGCGCGCGGCCGGCAGCGGCGAGATGGTGCCGCTGCGCAGCCTGATCAGCGTGCGCCCCATCGTCGGTCCCGACCAGCTGGACCGTTTCAATGGCTTCCTGTCGGCGAAGATCGTGGGCAATGCGGCGGCGGGGGTGAGTTCCGGGGAGGCGATCGCGGTGTTCGAGCGCGTCGCCGCGGAGGTGCTGCCACCGGGCTACACCATCGCCTGGACCGGCACCGCGTTCCAGCAGAAGCGCAGCGGCACCTCGTCGACCCTGGCCTTCGGGCTGGCGCTGGTGATGGTGTTCCTCATCCTCGCCGCCCAGTACGAGCGCTGGACGCTGCCGGCCGCGGTGCTGCTGGCGGTCCCGTTCGCGGTGCTGGGCGCGCTGCTGGCCGTGCTGATGCGCGGGCTGTCCAACGACATCTACTTCCAGATCGGGCTGGTGACGCTCATCGGACTGGCTGCCAAGAACGCGATCCTGATCGTGGAGTTCGCCTCCCAGAACATGGAAGCAGGCATGGACGCCGCGGAGGCCGCGATCGAGGCCGCCCGCCAGCGCTTTCGTCCCATCGTGATGACCTCGCTGGCGTTCATGTTCGGCGTGCTGCCGCTGGCCATGGCCAGCGGCGCCGGCGCCGGCGCGCGCCGTTCCATGGGGACGGGCGTGCTCGGCGGCATGGTCCTGGCCACCTTCGTCGCGACGCTGTTCATTCCGCTGTTCTTCGTGCTGCTGTCGCGCCATCGCGAGGGCAAGGTGGCGGCCAAGGGCCCGGGCAAGGGCGCCTCGGGCGAACCGGTGACCGAGGGGGACGTGCCATGAGCCCCCTTCGTCCGGTGAACCCGGCGTTTCCAGCCGCGCTCGCCCTGCTCCTGGCCGGGTGCACGGTCGGCCCCGACTACCAGCGTCCTTCGCCGGTGGCGTTGCCAGCCGCCTATGAAGCCGGCACGGCGCCCGCCGACGCCGCGGTGCAGCGCGAGTGGTGGAAGCTGTACAAGGACGCGCAGCTGGATGCGCTCGTTGCCGCCGCGCTGGAGCGCAACGCGGATGCGCGCATCGCCGCCGCGCGTATCGAGGAGACCGATGCCAACCTGCGCGAGGCCGGCGCCTCCTTCCTGCCGCCGGTGGACCTGGCCGCGTCGCCTTCGCGCCAGCAGGTCAGCACGCGCCTTGCGACCGTGGCGCAGCAGCCGCTGGTACGGAGCAACGCGCGCCTGGCGCTCACGACGTCGTTCGAGCTGGACTTCTGGGGCCGCCTGCGCCGCGGCGTGGAAGCCGCGCGCGCCAACGCGCTCGCCAGCCGCTACGGCCGGGACGTGGTCGCGCTGTCCCTCTCCGGACTGGTGGCGCAGACCTATTTCTCGGTCCGCTCGCTGGACGCGCAGCTGCTGGTCACGCGGGAGTCGCTGAGGTCGCGCGAGGAGAGCTACCGGACGGTCCGCGACCGTGCGAGCGGCGGGATCGCCTCCGACCTGGAGCTGAACCAGGCCGAGGTCGCGCGGCGCGATGCGTCCTCGCAGCTCACCGAACTGCAGCGCCAGCGTGAGCTGGTGGTCCACCAGCTCGGCGCGCTCACCGGCAAGCCGGACCTCGCGCTGGGCGGGGGCGACATTCGCAGCCTGCCGCTGCCACCGGTCCCGCCCACGGGCATCCCGGCCAGCCTGCTGGAACGCCGTCCCGACATACGCCAGGCCGAGCAGGCCCTGGTCGCGGCCAATGCCCAGATCGGCGTGGCCAGGGCGGCCATGCTGCCGACCATATCGCTCACCGGGAGCTACGGCTCGGAAAGCCGTGACCTGGCCGACCTGCTTTCGCGCGGCACCAATATCTGGTCGCTCGCGTTCGGCCTGGCGCTGCCGGTGTTCGACTGGGGCCGGCTGCAGGCGCGCAGCGACGCGGCCTCGGCGCGCGCGCGCCAGTCGCTGGGCGGCTACCAGAAGGCGATCGAGTCGGGATTCCGCGACGTGGCCGACGCGCTCACCAACCTGCGCCAGTACGCGCTCGCGGAAGAAGACGTCGAGGCACGGGTCCGCGCGGCGCGCAGCTCCCTTGAGCTCGCGCAGCTGCGCTACAAGTCGGGCTACTCGGGCTACCTAGAGGTGCTGGACGCCCAGCGTACCGCCAACGAGGCCGAGCTGGCGCTGTTGCGCAACCGCCAGTCGCGCCTGTCGGCCAGCGTGGACCTGATGAAGGCGCTGGGCGGCGGCTGGGACGCGCAGGCCGCCGAGCAGGGCCTGTCCGCCACCGGCCTGTCGGCCATCGGCGCCCGCTAGGCGGCGTCCGCCACCTTCGCGCGGGCCAGCGCACGGTTGGCCGCCGACAGCACCGCCAGCATGGACGCGGTGGCGATGTTCTCGTGCAGGCCGACGCCGAACACCGGCTGCGCGAGGAAGGGCGCGCCGACCTCCACGAAGGCCGCCGCGCGCGCGTCGCTGCCACCGGCGAGGGAGCGCTCCTCGTAGGACAGCACCCGTATGCCGCAGTTGAGCGCATGCACCAAGGCGTCGATCGGCCCGTTGCCGCGCCCGTGCAGCACGCTTGCGCCACCCTGTGGCGTGCGCACGTTCAGGGCCAGAGCGACCCCGTCGGCGTTGCCGTCGACGTCGGCTTGTTCCAGCCGGTGGCTGACGTATTGCCAGGTCGTGCCCGTGGCGAGGTACTCGCCGCGGAAGATCTCCCAGATCGCCGCCGAATCCATCTCGCGGCCGGACTCGTCGGTGACGCGCTGTACCGCCTGGCTGAACTCGATCTGCAGCCGGCGCGGCATCACCACGCCGTAGTCGCGCTCCAGCAGGTAGGCGATGCCGCCTTTCCCGGACTGGCTGTTGACGCGGATCACCGCCTCGTAGCTGCGGCCCAGGTCGGCCGGGTCCACCGGGAGGTAGGGGACGTCCCAGATCGCGCCATCCCTGCGCTGGGCGAGTCCCTTCTTGATCGCGTCCTGGTGCGAACCGGAGAACGCGGTGAACACCAGGTCGCCGACGTAGGGATGGCGCGGGTGGATGGGCAGCTGGTTGCAGTGCTCGACCACGCGCGCGACCTCGTTGATGTCGGAGAAGTCCAGCCCCGGGTGCACGCCCTGGGTGTAGAGGTTGAGCGCGAGGGTGACGATGTCCACGTTGCCGGTGCGCTCGCCGTTGCCGAACAGGCAGCCCTCGACGCGGTCGGCGCCGGCCATCAGGCCGAGCTCGGCCGCGGCCACGCCGGTGCCGCGGTCGTTGTGCGGGTGCAGGGAGAGCACGATGGCCTCGCGCCGCGCGAGGTGGCGGTGCATCCACTCGATCTGGTCGGCGTAGATGTTGGGCGTGGACACTTCCACGGTCGCCGGCAGGTTGATGATGGCCGGCAGCGCGGTGGTGGGTTTGAGCTCCGCGATCACCGCGTTGCAGACCTCGGCGGCGAAATCCAGCTCGGTGGCGGTGAAGGTTTCCGGCGAGTACTCGAAGCGCCATTGCGTCGCGGGGCGCTGGTCGGCCAGCTGGCGCATCAGGCGTGACGCGCCCACGGCGAGCGCCTTGCAGCCGTCGCGATCCAGGTCGAACACGGTGCGTCGGAACGCCGGCGAGGTGGCGTTGTACAGGTGCACGATGGCGCGCGGTGCGCCCTCCAGCGATTCGAAGGTGCGGCGTATCAGTTCCTCGCGCGCCGGCGTGAGCACCTGGATGGTGACGTCGTCGGGAACCGCGCCGGATTCGACCAGCCAGCGCACGAAGTCGAAGTCGGTCTGTGACGCGGAGGGAAAGCCGACCTCGATCTCCTTGAAGCCGGTGCGCACCAGCGTGTCGAACAACATGCGCTTGCGCCCCACGTCCATGGGCTCGATCAGCGACTGGTTGCCGTCGCGCAGGTCGGATGAGCACCAGACCGGCGGCCGGGTGATGGTGTTGGCGGGCCAGGTGCGATCGGCGAGGGCGACCGGGGCGAAGGGGCGGTACTTGGAAGACGGATTGCTCAACATGGGGTTCTCCGGGGCGTTCGGTGTCGGGAATGCCGGAGGGCCGGTCCGGTGCTGCATGCATGGCCACGCGGCAGCCCGTCGCTCCAGGCCGCGCAGCCGGGCGGCAGTCGCAGCGGTTCGGGGCGCATCGTGGTCATGGCGTTCTCCATGGAGCGGGCGGGGCGTTGGTCTGGATCGGGGGCGCAGGATCGCGGGACGCAAAAATGCGCCTGGCGCCGGGTTCAGGACCGGGCGGCGGGACTGCTCGAATTGGGGGTTGGGGTTATTTGCGCGCGGGGCGCAGGCGCAGCAGACCCAGGCTCAGGATCGCAACCATCAGGGCGATGAGCTCGGGGGAAGTACGGGTCTGGGCGCGGCGGAACATGGCCCCAATGTATGCCCGGTCCGGGGGCCTGTCAACAGGGATATGGCCGGCACGCCCGAACCGCGGCATGCGCCCCGTCAGGCGGTGCCGCCGCCCCCGTCCGCGCGGGCGCTGGCGACGCGGAAGGCCTCCAGGCGCGCGTGGTAGTCCACCGCGTCGCCGTACTCCAGGAACCGGGCATAGCGCGAATGCGTGCCCAGCACCTTGCGGGCGTGCTTGATCGGGCAGAAGTACTGCTCGGTGCGGGCGACGATCTCCGTGGCGTAGGCCAGCAGCCCGTTCGCGTAGGCGCAGTACTCGCAATGCAAGCGCTCGACGAAGTTCAGGTAGCCGAGCTGGTGCCGGTCGAACACGATGTAGTCCGTGCGGCGCACGCGTGCGATGCCGTAGATCGGGAAGCACAGCGCCTGGTACAGGCTGACGGTCAGGTCCAGCGCCGCCATCGGCAGGGCCATGCCGTAGATGACCGGACCGGTGACGAGGTTCTGGGGCCGGTCGGTGACCAGCCAGCGCAGGAATCCGCGCTTCAGGCGCCTGTTCGCCTCGGCAATGCCGGCCGCGAACTCGACGCGCTTGCCGTTCAGGGTGAACAGCACGCGCGACTCGCGGTGGTGCAGCGCCGCCTTCAGTTCGTCCTCGAGTGTCCCGATCTGCTCAAGCAGCTCCCGTATCCGGTTGTCCATCGTCGCTTTCAGGCGCTGCCCGCGAGCCAGGCGCGCCCGGAGGCGAGCACCGCGTCCAGCGCCCCGCCCTTGGACACCGGCAGCGAGGGGTTCACAGTCTGGCCGCGCGAGCTCTGCAGGTAGGCCAGGTGCCGGTAGCCGTCGGGAAACTGCGCCAGGCGCGCCGGATCCAGCTTGATGCTCGCCGACGGATCCACCGGGTCCATGCGGTCCTTGTCGTAGATGCAGTCGCGCTTGGCGATGCGCCACTCGCCGTTGCGCTTCTCGAAGCGGTCGTGGAAGCGCCCGGTGGCGGTCACGTCCACCAGCACGCCGTCCAGTTCGTTGCGCACCATGATCATCATGCGCGACAGGGCCACGGCGCGGTGGCCCGCCAGGCTCACCATGCTGCCGCCCATCACGTGCATGGACCGCGCGCCCTTGGCGAAGGACGACTGGGCCTCCTCGATGAACTTGTCGAACGGGCCCTGGTACCAGGTCGCGGCCATGGTGGCCTCCGGGTGCAGCGTCGCGCGCAGCCGGTCCCAGTCGCCGCTGTCGCGCGACATCGCCCAGGCCTGCACCACCTCGATGATGGCCAGGCGGTCGCTCAGGTCGGTCATGCCGGTGTCCTGCTTGTGCATCGTCTCGTTCCTCTGGTGTCGTTCGTTGCGTGTGCGCCCGGGTGCCGGGCGCCGCTTTCCCGCGGTCGCCGCTA
>CAIVVS010000058.1 GCA_903909415.1 uncultured Pseudomonadota bacterium
GATGTCCTCCGGGCCGGCGATGTACGCGGGATAGGCGTACATCATCACCTGCATCATCCCGAGCCCCGCCACCGCGAGCCGCCAGAGCATGGTGCGCCGTTCGCCACGACGCGCCGCCTCCGCACGCCTGGCGTCATAGGGCTCGGCGCCATAGCCGATGGCCGCGACCGCGCGCAGCACCGCCGAGAGTTTCACGCGCGCCGGGTCCCAGACCAGGCGCGCGCGGTGCGTGGCGTAGTTCAACGAGAACGCGAGCACCCCGGGCAGCCGCGCGACATGCTGCTCCAGCAGCCAGACGCAGGCTGCGCAGGTGATGCCGCGCACCAGCAATGCCGCCTCGGCGCGCTCGCCGCCGCCGGCCGCCGGTGCGCGCGTCACCAGGCCTTCCTGCGCCTGCGGATGATCCCAGGCATCCAGCGCAGCGATGGCCACGGCCTGTTGCGCGGTCGCCAGCGCCGGATCGGACCCGGCGCGCTGCCGGTAGAAGTCCTGCAGCCCGCCATCGAGGATGGTGCGCGACACCGCCTCGCACCCCGCGCAGCAATAGCTCAGCCGGCGGCCGTCGTGCTCGAACGACCAGCCCGAGCCGGAAGGAACCGGCAAACCACAATGAAAACAGCCACTTATGCTCAAATTGGCCCGAATCGAATACCGGTTGGCAAAACAGGGGTGATGCAGCCTGGGCGCCTCTCGGCAGAGCCAGCGCAACGGCGGCGCCCCGGCGGGTGCAGCGAGTAGACCGCAGCAAGGGCGACGGACGCAAGCCGGATACCGCCATCGGTTGACGCAGGTCAGACACGGCCCGATCCGGTGCCGATACAAGCACGTTGCGGGCAAGGGCCCGCAACGGACCGTCATATCCGGCGGTTACACTCGTTGCATCGATGTCGCGGTACTCACCCCTGCCTGGAATGCCCATGGAGCACTACCTTCAGCACCTGTTCGCGCCGCGCTCGGTGGCGGTGGTCGGCGCCAGCGCGCGCGCCGGCAGCCTCGGGCGCCTGGCCTTCGACAACCTGCGCCACGGCGGCTTCTCCGGCCCCATCGTGCCGGTCAATCCCAAGCACCAGGCGATCGACGGCGTGCGCTGCCATCCCACGCTATCGGCCATCGGGCAGCCGATCGACATGGTGCTGGTCGCCACGCCGGGCAGCGCGGTGCCGGCGGTGATCGCCGACGCGGCGCGCGCCGGCGTGCGCAATGCGGTGGTGCTGTCGGCCGGCTTCGGCGAGATCGGCCCCGAGGGCAAGGCGCTGGAGCAGGAAGTGCAGCGTGTCGCGCGCGAGAACCGGGTGCGCCTGATCGGACCGAACTGCCTGGGCATCATGCGCCCCTCGGTCGGCCTGAACGCGACCTTCGCGCGCTCGGCGGCGCGCCCCGGACCGGTGGCCCTGGTGTCGCAGTCCGGCGCGATCGCCGCGGCGCTGGTGGACTGGGCCGACTCGGTGCACATCGGCTTCTCCAGCGTGGTGTCCATGGGCGCGGGCGTGGACCTGGACTTCGGCGAGATCCTCGACTACCTGCTGCACGACATCGAGACCCGCTCCATCCTGCTGTAC
>CAIVVS010000059.1 GCA_903909415.1 uncultured Pseudomonadota bacterium
AGCAGCTCGAAGCCCTTGGGCACGTTGAAGTACACCGTGGGGGCGACCTCGCGCAGGTTGGCCACCGTCCTGTCCACCAGCCCGGGCAGCGGCTTGCCCTCGTCGATATAGAGCGTGCCGCCGTAATGCAGCACGAAGCCGACGTTGTGGTTGCCGCCGAAGGTGTGGTTCCAGGGCAGCCAGTCAACCAGCACCGGCGTCTCCTCCGCCATGAAGGGCAGCGCCTGCTGGATCATCACCTGGTTGGCGCACAGCATGCCGTGGGTGTTGATCACGCCCTTGGGCAGCGCGGTGGACCCGGAGGTGAACAGGAACTTGGCGACGGTAGCTGCGCCCACCGCAGCGTGCGCGCGGTCCACCGCGTCGGTCGGCGTGGTGGCGAGCAGTTCCTCGAACACCGCGCACGCGCGTCCCGCCGGCGGGTTGGCGGTCACCACCAGGCCGGCATCGGGCGGCACGGCCGCCGCGATCGCCCGGCCATAGGCAGCACCGTCGGAGGCGAACACCAGCCCGGGCGTGAGCACGCCCATGATGTGGCGCAGCTTCTCGTGGTCGCGCGACACGATGGAATAGGCCGGGGACACCGGCGCATAGGGCACGCCCACATGCTGTGCCGCCAGCGCCAGCAGCAGGTGCTCGATGTCGTTGTCCGACAGGATGGCCAGCGGCCGCTCGGCCGAGAGCCCGCGGTCCAGCAGCGCCTGGCCCAGCGACCGGACCGCGGCCAGCGCCTGCGCGTAGCTCACGCGGCGCCATGCACCTCCCGCCTTGTCGCCCGATTCGCGGCGCGCGACGAAGGTGCGCTCGGGCGCGATGCCGGCCCAGCGCACGAAGGCCGCGGTGACACGGCTGTCGCGCGGCGCCAGCGCATGCGGCGAGCGCAGCAGCAGGCTGCCGTCGGCGCGGCGCTCCATCGTGACCTCGCGCGGCCCCAGGCTGATCGCCCGGTGGCGCGCGGCGTGCGGCATCCCGCTACCCATTGCCTCGTCCTCCTCCTGTCCACCGGTCCCCGCACCCCTCCGGCGCGCTGCATGGAACCGCTGGCTGATTGCCTATCCCGCCGGTACGACCCTAATTGCCAACCTTCATTTGCCCACCCTCATTTCCCTACCTTGGGCGCGCGCTTCTCGAAGAACGCCCGGATGCGCGACTTCGCTTCCTCGTCGCTCTGCGCCACCGCCGACATCAGCGACTCGGTGAACAGTCCGCCGTCGTGGCTGGCATCGGCGATGCGCGGCAGCGCCTGCACCACCGCGTAATTGGTGAGCGGCGCGTTCTGCGCGATGCGCCGCGCCAGTTCCATGCCCTTGGCGAAACCTTCGCCAGCGCCCACCAGGTACTGCGACAGGCCGATGCGCTCGCCCTCGACGGCGTCGTAGATGCGCCCGGTGAGCATCATGTCGGCCATGCGCGCCACGCCGATGAGGCGCGGCACGCGCACCGAGCCGCCGCCGCCGACGAAGATGCCGCGCTGGCCCTCGGGCAGCGCGTAGTAGGCGCTGGGCTCGGCGACGCGGATCTGCGCAGTGCAGGCGAGTTCCAGGCCGCCGCCTATCACCGCGCCGTGCAGCACCGCCACCACCGGCAGCGCGCCGAACTGGATCTCGTTCAGGCCGCGGTGCCACAGGCGCGAATGCATCACGCCGTCGGAAGCGCTCATTTCCTTGAGCGAACTCAGGTCCAGGCCGGCGCTGAAGTGCTCGCCCTCGCCGCACAGCAGCGCGGCGCGCGCGCCCTTGGGCGGATTGCGGAACGCCGCCTCCAGCGCGTGGATGCAATCGTCGTTCAGCGCATTGCGCTTGTCCGGCCGGTTGAGCCACACCACCATGACTTCGCCGTCGAGTTCGACCCGGACAAGTTCCGGCGTCCCCGCGGCCGACTTCCCCCCATCCCCCTGCGACATCACCCCTCCCCCGGCCCGTCGCGCCGCCCTGCACGCGAGGCCATTTGTTTATACTCTATAACTAAATGGACGAACTTGCCAGATATCGGCCTGCTTCAATACAACCCGCTGTTTTTGTTACGTTTTTTGCAGCCACAACCGCTGCAGCAGCGCCACCAGGGTGGCACGCTCGGCGTCGCTCCAGCAGGCCGTGACGCGCCGGTCCATGGCGGCAATCACGCCGTTGAGCTGGTCCAGCAAGGCGCGGCCGCGCGGCGTGAGTGACAACACCTGGCTGCGCCGGTCGGACTCGGACACCACGCGGCGTATCAATCCGCGCTTCTCCAGCCGCAGCACGATGCCCACCAGGTTGGGCCGCTGGATCGACAGCGCCTCGGCGATGCCGGACTGCGTCACCGCGGGATTCGCGGCAATCAGGGTCATGACCGAATACTGCGCCGGACGGATGTCCCACTCCGACAGGGTGCGCAGGAACTGCTCGCGCATGTAGACGTCGGAACGGCGCAGGTTGTAGCCGACGAGCTGCGACAGCGCGCCGTGCGCGAACTCCGCCGGCACGCCGGCGCCGTCCGCCGCCCGGTCCCGCCCGACCGCGGCGCGCACAGGCGATGCCCCTGCCTTGCGCGGCGCGCGCGGCCTGCGCGCGACGGCCTTCTTCGCGGGACGGGCCGCGGCCAGGGTCAGTCCCCGCCCTTCGCGGCGGCCTCGGGCAGGTGCCAGGTGCCGCCCAGCGCGGTGACGCCGGCCTTCATTTCCTCGATCGCCAGCGCCACCTGCTCCGGTGCGCCGCGCGCGCCGAGCTCGATGTGCCGTCCACGGCCGTCCTCGCCCATGGACGGCAGGGAGAAGCTCTTCAAGGCGCCGTGCTTCGCCTCCACCGCGCTCATGATGGGCGACACCGAGGACTCCGGCAGGCCGAGCACGATGATCGCCGCCTCCGACTCCGGCGTGAGGTGGAACAGGTGGGCGTAGTGCGTGTCCAGCACCCACTCGACCATGGGCCAGGCCATCACGGGGAAACCCGGCACGAAGTGGTGGTGCCCGACGCTGAAGCCGGGGATGCGGTTGTACGGGTTCGGGATGATGCGCGACCCGACGGGGAACTCGCCCATCATCAGGCGCTGCGGCGTGGCCTCGCCGCCGAAGCGCGCGCGGATCTCGGCCTCGGCATCCGGGTGCAGGCGCAGCGGCTGGCCGCAGGCGGCCCCCGCGCACTGGCGCGTGTGGTCGTCGGGCGTGGCGCCGATCCCGCCGAAGGAGAACACCAGGTCGTCAGTCGCCATGCTGCGCTCCAGCGTCGCGGTGATCAGTTCCGGCGAGTCGCCCAGGTACTGGCACCAGTCCAGCTTCAGGCCGCGCGCCGCGAGTATGCGTACCAGGCTGGCGAAATGCTTGTCCTGGCGCTTGCCGCGGATGATTTCGTCGCCGATGATGATGCCGCCGATCATGGATGTCCTTCCTTGCCGTCGTTCATGTCGTGTTCGAGCAGGTCCGCGACCACGGTCGCCGTGCCCTCGATGGGCGCCTCGCGCAGCCGCGCGAGCGAGGCCAGGCAGTAATGGATGAAGGCCAGGCCCGCGAGCACCGGGGTGAAGAATCCCACCACCGGGATGTGGCCGATCAGCGCGACCAGCACGCCCAGCACGTAGAGGCCACGCCAGTCGGCGGCGAACAGCTCGCGCATCTCGTCGGCCGAGGCATGCTCGGCCAGCGCGTCATGGCGGAACACGCGCTGGTTCAGCCAGGCGAAGGTCAGCACCGGCAGCACCGGCCACAGGAAGGGCAGCAGCCAGAGCGGCGCGCTCAGCACCAGCAGCGCGACGAAACCGGCCAGCGCCACCACGCCGTTCCACACGCCGCCCGCCATCCCGCCCAGGACGCCGCCGCCGTTGCGCCGCGCCAGCGCCGGATAGTCGCGCGAGGCGACATGGTTGACCATCATCGGCATGGAGACGATGCCGATGATCAGCGTGCTGGTGGTCAGCACCAGCGGCACGAACAGCAGCAGCATCACCACCCAGCCGAGCACGCCCGCGATGAGCGACAGCGGCCACACGGTCATGGCCCAGGCCACCGTGGACACCTGCTGGAACTGCAGCTGCACCCACTGCGCGGCCTGCGACCAGAACATCCAGGCCATGCCCAGCCACAGCACGAGGGCGACGACGGCCGGCCAGACCATGAGGCCCAGCATCTTCGGGTGGGCGAGGCTGGCGAGCGCGCGCACCAGCGCGATGACGGCGGCGCCCATCAGGACGGGCGAGGGAGCGGCGTGGGCATGCCGCCATTGTACGTAAGGCCGGGCGCCGCTCCGGCACCCCGCGGCCGGCTCAGTTGGGCCGGTCGGCCGCGGCCGTGCCCAGACGGCGCAGTTCGGTGCTCACGACGCCATAGCACTCGCAGGCGCATTGCTCCAGGCCGGCCCGGTCGGCCACCGTGATGTGTCCGCGGCGGTAGCGGATGTAGCCCCGCTCGCGCAGCCGCCCGGCGGCCTCGGTGATGCCCTCGCGGCGCACGCCCAGCGTGCCGGCGATCAGCTCCTGGGTCATCACCAGCTCGCTCACGCCGCCCCGGTCCAGGGTCAGCAGCAGCCAGCGGCAGAGTTGCTGCTCGATGGAGTGGTGCCGGTTGCAGGCGGCGGTCTGCGCGATCTGCGTCACCAGTGCCTGCGTGTAGCGCAGCAGCAGCATCTGCATCGCGCCGCCGCGCCGGAACTCCTCCCTCAGCAGCGCGCGCGGCAGCCGGTAGCCGTGGCCGGCAGTGTGCACCACCGCGGAGCTCGGCATGGTGTCCCCGCCCAGGTAGAGCGCCACGCCCACCACGCCCTCGTTGCCCACGCCAGCCGACTCCGCCGACGCGCCCGATTCAGTCACGTAGTGCAGGGACGCGACCGCCGTGGTGAGGAACTGGCCGTGCAGGAGCTGGCCGCCGGGCTCGTAGAGGACCTGCCCGAGCCGCAGCTGCACCGGCTCGAGGCGCGGGAGCAGGCGTTCGAGGTCCTCCTCCGGCAGCTGCGCCAGCAGGCGGTTCTGGAGGGGGGAGGGCGCGTCTGGCATGGCCTGGAGGCGCTAGGCCTTCACCGGCAGCTCGACACCGACGCCGCGGTACCCGATGAAGCGGCAGGACTCGTTGAACATGGGCTCGCCGCTCACCCGGAACTGCTGCCGCGAGCCGTCCGGGTTGGTGCGCGTCAGGAGCACGTCCAGGAAGGGCTGGCGCGCCTCGATCGAGCCGCGCAGGCCCGCGCGCTCCTCAGTGCTCCAGCCATCGGCCCGTTCAGCCGCCCAGTTGTCGTCGGCCCCCCCGCCGGAGGCCAGGGAGTCGACGCGCACGCCCAGCATCTCCAGCACCGGGCCCGAGACCTTCGTGAAACGTCCGTGCTGGTCCTGCTCCCAGTACCAGTCCGTCGCCAGCTCGGTGAGGCTGCGGTAGCGCGCCTCGCTCTCGCGCAGCTCGGCGGTGCGCTCGCGCACCAGCCGCTCCAGCGCCACGTTGAACACCTCCAGCTTGCGGTACAGCAGCCTCACTTCCAGCAAGTTGCGGATGCGCGTCTTGCATTCGACGATGTCGAAGGGCTTGCTGATGAAGTCCCGCGCCCCCGCCAGCAGCGCGCGCAGCCTGTGGCCGGGCTGCGCGGTGAACACGATGACCGGCAGGTAGGCGTCGGCGAGGTCGGTCTTCAGGCCGGCCATCACCTGGAATCCGTCCATCCCCGGCATCTGCAGGTCCAGCAGGATCAGGTCGTGGGCCTCCTTGCGGTGCAGCGCGCACACCTCGTGCGGGTTGGTGGTCGACTGGACATGCGTGAAGCCGGCATCCGCCAGCATCTGCTGCAGCAGCATGACGTTGGCTTCCTGGTCGTCGACAATGAGGATGCTCGCGCCCAAAATGTCCGCTTCGGAAAGGACCGTGCTCATTCGTTTGTCTCCATTGCGGCGTGCCCGGCGGACGGATGCTGGCGTGCCAGCACCGCGTCCAGCGCATCCATGAACAGGTCCACCCTGATCGGCTTGGTGAGGTAGTCGCAGAATCCCGCCTCCATGCCCATCCTGATGTCGCGCGCCATCGCGTTCGCGCTCAGCGCGATGACCGGAATGCCCGCCGTCACCGGGTCGGCGCGCAGCAGCTGCACCGCGTCGATGCCGCTCAGGTCGGGCAGGTTGATGTCCATCAGGATCACGTCCGGAAGGTGCGCCCGCGCCATCTGGATCCCGGTGCTGCCGTCCGCCGCGCTGATGAAGCGCAGGTCGGCGCGCCGCGCCACCAGCTGCTCGACCAGTTCGAGGTTCGCCGGGTTGTCCTCGACGTAGAGCAGGGTGCGGGTCGGTTGCGCGGCCGGCTCGCGTGCCGCCCCACTACGGGCGCCCGCGGCCTTGCCGGCGCCGAGCCCGGGCGCCGAGGCCAGGGCGAACTCCACCCAGAACCTGCTTCCCGCGCCCGCCTCGCTGTGCACGCCGATGCTGCCGCCCAACCTGTCCACCAGGCGCTTGGTGACCACCAGGCCGATGCCGGAGCCCTCGACGATGCCGCCTTCCCTACCGAGCCGGTTGAAGGGCTGGAACAGCTGCGACAGCTGGACGGCCGTGAGCCCGGCGCCGGTATCCCGGACGACGATGCGCATGGTTCCCGGCCGGGACTGCGCACACTCCACGAAGACGCTGCCGTCCGGCAGGTTGTACTTGATCGCGTTGGACAGCAGGTTGATCAGGATCTGCTTGAACCGGATCCGGTCGGCGTGGATGTAGCGCGGTGCACCGGGTGCCGGGAACACCAGCCGTATGCCCCGGTTGCTCGCGTCCGGCCCGACCAGCGCGCGGCACTCCTGCAGGACCTCGTCGACGGAAACCGGCTCCTGGGACAGGGTCAGCCGGCCGGATTCGATCAACGCGAGGTCGAGCACCTGGTCGATCAGTTCCAGCAGGTACCACCCCGCCTTCAGGATGTGGTCCAGGTTGCGCTTCTGCCCGGGGGTCGGCGCGGGCACGCCTGTGTCCAGCAACTGCGCGAATCCCAGGATGGCGTTCAGCGGCGAGCGCAGTTCGTGGCTCATGCCCGACAGGAAGTCCGACTTGGCGCGGTTGGCCCTGTCGGCCGCCGCCATCGCCTCGATAAGCTCGGACTCGACCAGCTTGCGGGCCGAGTTGTCGGTGCCGATCAGCAGGTAGCCGATCAGCGTGCCGTCGTCGCCGCGCAGCGCGGTGACGGAAACGACCGCGGGGAAGCGGCTGCCGTCCTTGCGGATGTAGGTCAGTTCATAGCGGTCCTCGATGCCGCGCGATGACTTGAACGCGAGCGCCTCGAAGCCCGGCGTGATCGGCGTGTCGAGTTCCAGGCTCAGCGCGCGGGCGTGCTCGATGACCTCGTCCGGGTCGTGGATGTCGCTGGGGCTGACGCGGTCGACCACTTCGGCGGCCGCGTAACCCAGCATCCGCTCGGCGCCCACGTTGAAGAACTGGATGATGCCCTTCTCGTCGGTCGCGATGATCGAGAAGTCCGGGCTGTTGAGGATCGCATCCTGCAAGGCGCCGGCCTTGAGCAGCGCGCGTCCGACCGGGTACAGGGAGTCGATCACCAAGGAAGGGTCCAGTCGTCACGGCAGCCCGCGGGCGGGCAGACCCCGGAACATGGACTTCGACGCCGCGGCCATCTGTACGGTGTCGCACATACAGGCGGGCCGATCCGCTGGCGGGGCGCTGCCGTCCATCCGTCCGGGTGGTGGGCGCGCACCGGCCTCGCACCGGACTCGTTGCGCCGACCCGCCCGCCTCGGTGTGCCGGCGCACCGACGTCCGGCCTGCCCTGCCGCAAACTGCGTCCGGCACTTGCCAACCCGACGCAGTGCAAACCCCGCCAGAAAGGCCTCCCCATGACCCCTCGCCTGACACAGCGGCTCGCCGCCGTCGCGCTGCTCTGCGCCGCCACCGGCGCATTCGCCGACACCCGGATCATCTCCATCACGTCCAGCGCCGCCAACGTCCCGCTGCGCAACGGTAGCGCGCTGGTGCGCTTCAACGTCGGGGGCGACGCCGAGTCGCGCGAGCGCTGCGGCTACTTCGTCGAGTACAACGACGGCATGGCGGGCGACTCACGCATCGTCGAGAACGAGAACGGGCCGTTCACGCGCCCCCACGAACGCGCCTTCAACCGCCCCGGCACCTACACCGTCCAGGCGAGCGGCAGGAGCGTGAGGACCACCAACGGCTGCGAAGGCTCGACCAGCACCACGGTCGTGGTGGCCGCCGAGGCGGCCCCGGCGCCGGCCGCGGCCGTGGCGCCGGCCTGCCCCGAGGGCTGGGCGCTGAACGAGCGCTCGGTGAACCGGCGCACCGGCGCCTACAGCTGCTACGCCAAGGCGCAGCTGCAGATGGCATGCGGCGAGGGCCTGCAGTACTACGAGCGCGGCGGGATGATCGGCTGCCAGGCGACCCGGCGCAACCGCAGGAACGACTAGCGCCGCATGTCCTGCCACATCTTCGCCAGGCGCTTGGACGACACCGGCACCGGGGTGCGCAGCGCCTGGGCGAAGAGCTGGACCCGCAGCTCCTCCAGCAACCAGCCGAACTGCGGCAGGCGCGGATCCACCTCGCCGGCCTTGCGCGCCGCGGCCAGCGCGCGCATCCACGGCACCTGCAGCACGCCGAGTTCCGCCATCGCACGGGCATCGCGCGCGGCGCCGGCCGCGCCCTCGGTGCGCAGCTTGTCCAGCCGCATCCAGGCTGCCCTGATGTAGCGCGCCAGGTGCGTCAGGCGCTCGAAGGGCGTGTCCGCCACCCAGCGCTTGCCCAGCAGCCGTGAGAACTGTTCCTGGATGTCCTTGGACGCCTCGGGGAAGGCCTTGCCCGCGTCGCGCAGCTTCTTGGCCAGCACCGCGTGTTCCGCGAGGATGGCGGCGACCAGGCGCGCCAGTTCCTGCGCGATCAGGCTGACCCGCGAGCGGGCCTCGTCGCGCCGCGCGGCGAAGGCGGCGGCGTCGCGCGGCAGCGGCGACTGCAGGCAGGAACGCGAGAAACTCGCCTCCAGCAACTGGGCGCGCAGGTCGGCCGCATCGCCGAAGGCGCCGAACTGCAGCGCCAGCGCGGTGAAGTCCGGCAGGCTGCGCTCGACGAAGCGCGCCTGCTCCTTCAACTGGAGCATGTACAGGCGCAGCAGCCCGGCGCGGTGCGCCTCGCGCGCCCTGTCCTCGCTGTCGAACACCTGCAACGCGACCCCGGCTTGGCGGTCGGTGACCGCCGGGTAGCCGATCAGGGTCTGGCCGTGGTGGCGCAGCTCCATGATCTCCGCGAGCTCGCCGAAGGTCCAGTCGGTGACGATCTCGTCGTCATCGGCGGCGTCGGCCGTGGGCTTGCCGCCGGCGTTGGCGCTGCCGACCGTGGCCCTGCCTGCGGCGGCCGCAGACGCCGCCCCGGCCTCCGGCTCGAATTGCTTCGCCGGTACCAGCGAGGCCAGCTTGGCGAACTGCTTGCCCGCCGCCTCGCCGAGTTCGGCGCGCAGCTGCGCGAGGTTGCGGCCCATGCCGAGTTGCCGGCCATGCTCGTCCACCACGCGGAAGTTCATCGCCAGGTGCACCGGCAGCGCCTCGGGCCGGAAGCCGTCGGGCGGGATCTGCAGGTTGATCTCGGCCAGCGCGAAGCGGCGCAGCGCCTCGGTCAGCGTAGTGCCCGGCTCACGGTCGGCCTGCGCCGCGAGGAAGGCATCGGCGAACTCCGGCAGCACGCCCAGCCGGTGGCGCAGCTTCTGCGGCAGGGTCTTGCACAGCTGCGTGATCTTCTCGCGCCGCAGGCCGGGCACCAGCCAGTCGCACACCGCCGGGCTGACCTGGTTCAGCGCCACCAGCGGCACGGTCATGGTCACGCCATCGCGCGCGCCGCCCGGGTCGTGCTGGTACTCCAGCGCGAAATCGCGCCCGGCCATCGCCATGTGCGGCGGGAACTGCGCGGTGGTGATGCCGGCCGCCTCGTGGCGCATCAGGTCTTCGCGCTTGAGGTAGAGCAGCTTCGGATTGGCGACTTCGGCTTCCTTGCGCCAGGCCTCGAAGGACGCGCCGTTGTGCATGCCCTCCGGGATGAGGCTGTCGTAGAAGGCGTAGATCAGCTCGTCGTCCACCAGCACGTCCGGCCGGCGCGACTTGTGTTCCAGGTTCTCGATGTCGCGCACCAGCCGCCGGTTGTGCGCGAAAAAGGGCGCGCGGCATTCCCAGTCGCCGTCCACCAGCGCCTCGCGGATGAAGATGCGGCGCGACTCCTCCGGGTCCATCGGGCCGTAGTGCACGCGCCGGTTGGCGTAGACCAGCAGGCCGTAGAGCGTGCCGCGCTCGGAGGCCACCACCTGCGCGGCCTTCTTCTCCCAGTGCGGCTCGGACTGGCTGCGCTTCAGCAAATGCGCACCGACCTGTTCCAGCCATTGCTGCTCGATGGTCGCCACGCAACGCGCATACAGCCGGCTGGTCTCGACCAGTTCGGCGGCCATGATCCAGCGCCCGGCCTTGCGGCCCACGCCCGAGCCCGGGTGCACCCAGAAGCGGATCCCGCGCGCGCCGAGGTAATGGCCTTCCTCGGACTTCATGCCGATGTTGCCCAGCAGGCCGGACAGCAGGGCGCGGTGGATGGGCGCGTACAGCTTCACCAGGTCCGCCGAGGGCTTGTCCGGGACCTTCCAGCCCAATTCGCCCGCCAGCTCGCGCAGCTGCGAATGGATGTCGCGCCATTCGCGCATGCGGTTGTACGACAGGAAGCGGTCCTGGCACCAACGCTGGGCCTTGCGGTTGGTCTCGTGCGCCTGCACCTCGCCCCAGGCGTTCCACAACTTGATCCACGACAGGAAGTCCGAGCGCTCGTCGTCGAAGGGTTTCTGCGCCGCGTCGGCGGCCTGCGCGCGCTCCATCGGTCGGTCGCGCGGGTCCTGCACCGACAGGCCGGCCGCGATCACCAGCAGCTCGGCCAGGCACCCCTCCTGCTGCGCCGCGTACAGCATGCGGCCGACGCGCGGGTCCACCGGCAGGCGCGCGAGCTGGCGTCCGGTATTGGTGAGCTCGCGCTGCTCGTCCACCGCGCCGAGCTCGGCCAGCAGCGCGTAGCCATCGGCGATGGCGCGCGCCGGCGGCGGGTCGATGAAGGGGAAGGACTCGACCTCGCCCAGGCCGATGGACTTCATGCGCAGGATCACCGCGGCCAGCGAGGACCGCAGCAGTTCCGGCTCGGTGTAGGCCGGCAGCGCGTTGAACTCGTCCTCCTTCATCAGCCGGATGCAGATGCCGGCCTGCACCCGGCCGCAGCGGCCCGCGCGCTGGCGCGCCGCGGCCTGCGACACGCGTTCGACCTGCAGCTGCTCGACCTTGTTGCGGTAGCTGTAGCGCTTCACCCGCGCCAGGCCCGGGTCCACCACGTAGCGGATGCCGGGCACGGTGAGCGAGGTCTCGGCAACGTTGGTCGCGAGCACGATGCGCCGCTGCGCGTGCGGGGCGAACACGCGCTGCTGTTCCTCCACCGACAGCCGGCCGAACAGCGGCAGGATCTCGCGCGGCTCCTTGCGCGCCGAGTTCTGGTGGTGCTTCCTCAGCGCCTCGGCGGCCTCGCGGATCTCGCGCTCGCCGGGCAGGAACACCAGCACGTCGCCCGGGCCGTGGCGCGCGAGGTCGTCCACCGCGTCGCCGATCGCCTCGTACAGGTCGGGCTCGCCGCCGCCCTCGCCGCGCTCCACGGGCTTGTAGCGGATGTCCACCGGGTACAGGCGTCCGGACACCTCGATCACCGGCGCGTCCTGCCCCTGCGCATCGGCGAAGTGCTTGGCGAAGCGGCCCGCGTCGATGGTGGCCGAGGTGATGATCAGTTTCAGTTCCGGGCGCTTGACCAGCAGCTGGCGCAGGAAGCCGAGCAGGAAGTCGATGTTCAGGCTGCGCTCGTGCGCCTCGTCGATGATCAGGGTGTCGTACTGCGACAGCAGCGGGTCGCCCTGGGTCTCGGCCAGCAGGATGCCGTCGGTCATCAGCTTGATCAGCGTGCGCGGCCCGGAGCGGTCGGTGAAGCGGATCTTGTAGCCGACCAGCCCGCCCGGCTCGACCTTGAGTTCCTCGGCGACGCGCGCGGCGGTGGCGCGCGCGGCGATCCGGCGCGGCTGGGTGTGGCCGTCCATGCCGTGGATGCCGCGCCCGAGTTCCAGACACAGCTTGGGCAGCTGCGTGGTCTTGCCCGAGCCGGTCTCGCCGCAGACGATCACCACCTGGTGGGCGGCGATGGCGCGCGCGATCTCCTCGCGCCGTCCCGAGACGGGCAGGTCTTCCGGATAGCTGATCGCGGGCACCGACTGGCGGCGCGCCTCGACTTGCTCTGGGGTGAATCGGGTGGGGGTCTGGCGGGGTTTCACGCGGGCGCGAGTCTAGCATCCGCGCTGCCAGCAACCCCTCGCGGTATATTGGCCGTTCGATCCGATACCGGCCTGACCGTGTCCACCCAGCCCGAACCCAGCCAGCCCGCGCACGATGGGCCCGCCACGCCGCCGAAGAAGGCCGGCCTCGGCCAGGTCATCGCCACCATGGCCTGGGGCATGCTCATGGTCGGGCGCAAGGGCACCTGGGAGCGCGACGGCGCGGTGCTGAGCGCGAAGCAGACGGTGATCGGCATGGTCGTGACCGGCATCGTCGTGGTCAGCGCGCTGGTGCTGCTGGCGCGCTGGCTGGTGACGCACATCGCGAGTTCGACCTGATTCCACGCCCACCGATTCCACGCCCACTTACGGGAACGCCAACATGAACGCACCCGACAAGCACGCCAAGGCAGCGGCCACCCAGCATGCATCCGGCCTGGACGCCTTCTGGATGCCCTTCACCGCCAACCGCCAGTTCAAGGAACACCCGCGGCTGCTGGCGCGCGCCGAGGGCATGCATTACTGGACGCCCGAGGGCCGGCAGATCCTGGACGCCACCTCGGGCCTGTGGTGCGTGAATGCCGGCCATTGCCGCAAGCCAATCGCCGATGCGGTCGCGCGCCAGGTCAATACCATGGACTTCGCGCCCACCTTCCAGATGGGGCACCCGCTGGCCTTCGAACTGGCCGAGCGGCTGAAGGCCTTCTTCCCCGGCGACCTGAACCACCTGTTCTTCACCAACTCCGGCTCCGAGTCGGTGGACACCGCGCTGAAGATCGCGCTGGCCTACCAACGCGCGCGCGGCGAGGGCCAGCGCTTCCGGCTGATCGGGCGCGAGCGCGGCTACCACGGCGTGGGCTTCGGCGGCATCTCGGTGGGCGGCATCGTCTCCAACCGCAAGGCCTTCGGGACCGGCCTGCCGGGCACGGATCACCTGCCGCACACGCATGATCCAGTTCGCAATAGCTACACGCGCGGCATGCCGGCGCACGGCGCGGAAGGGGCCGATGCGCTGGAGCGGCTGGTCGCACTGCACGACGCCTCGACCATCGCCGCGGTGATCGTCGAGCCGGTCGCCTGCTCCACCGGCGTGCTGGTGCCGCCCGTCGGTTACCTGGAGCGGCTGCGGGCGATCTGCGACCGCCACGGCATCCTGCTGATATTCGACGAGGTGATCACCGGCTTCGGGCGGCTGGGCACGCCGTTCGCGGCGGACCGCTTCAAGGTGCTGCCGGACATGGTCACCACCGCAAAGGGCATCACCAACGGCACCATCCCCATGGGCGCGGTCACGGTGCGTGACTTCATCCATGACGGCATCGTCAACGGCCCCGCCGGAATAGAACTGTTCCACGGCTACACCTACTCCGGCCATCCGGTGGCCTGCGCGGCGGCGCTGGCGACGCTGGACCTGTACCGCGACGAGAAGCTGTTCGAGCGGGTGGTGGAACTGGAGCCGTACTGGGAGGACAAGGTCCATTCGCTGCGCGGGCGCCGGCACGTGGCCGACATACGCAACATCGGCCTGATCGGCGCGATCGAACTGGAATCGCGCCCTGGCGCGGTCGGCGCGCGCGGCTACGAAGCCTTGGTGAAAGCCTTCGAGGCCGGGCTGCTGATCCGCGTCACCGGCGACATCATCGCGCTGTCGCCTCCCCTGATCGTGGACAAGGCGCAGGTCGACACCATCATCGGCATGGTGGGCGAGCTCCTCGACGGCATCGCCTGAGTCCGTCGTTCCCGGCGCCGCGCCGGGAACGAATCACGGCCGGATCTGCAGCTCCGCGGTGTGCCCGCCGCGCTGCGACACGTGCCAGGGCAGCAGCAGCGACTCGGCCAGGTCCACCAGGTAGAACAGGATGGTGCCCAGCACGCCCAGCAGCACCAGCGCGACGAACACGCGCGGCGTGTCGAAGGTGCCCTGGCTCTGCATGATCACGTGGCCCAGGCCGATCGAGCCCGCGACGAACTCGCCGACGATGGCCCCGACCAGCGAGAACGAGATCGCCACCTTCATGCCGGCGAAGATCGACGGCAGCGCGTTCGGGAAGCGGATCTTGAACAGCACGTGCGCCGGCGACGCGCGGCAGGAGCGCGCCAGGTTCAGCATCTCCGGGTCCACCGACTTCAGGCCCAGCACCGTGTCGATCACGATCGGGAAGATCGCGATCATGATGGCGATCGCGATCTTGGGCTCGGTGCCGGTGCCCAGCCAGATCACGAACAGCGGCGCGAGCGCCACCTTGGGCACGGCATTGAGCGACACCAGCAGCGCCGACAGCAGCCGGTCGAGGAACTTCGAATACACGATGCCCACCGCGCAGGCGATGCCGCCGATGACCGCGATCGCGAAGCCCGCGAAGGTGGTCAGCAGCGTGTAGCCGCCGTGCTTGAGGAAGTAGGCCGGCTCCGACAGGAAGTCCTTCACCACCAGGCTGGGCGCGGGCAGCAGGATGGGCTTGATGCCGGCCAGGCGCACGCCGATTTCCCAGAGCAGGCCCATGCCCACCAGCACCAGCAGCACCGAGCGCAGCCGCTCGCTCCTGCGCCACCAGCGCGCTGCCCCGCTTTCGCCCGCCACCATGTCCTCACTCATTCTTCAGTACCCCCATGCTGGAGAACATCGCGCGTATGCGCGCCGCGTGGCGCCCGAACTCGGGCGTCTCGCGCACCGACAGGGGGCGCGGGTGCGGCAGGTCGTCGATGGCGACCACCTCGGCGATGCGCCCCGGGTTGCGCGACATCACCGCGACCCGGTCGGACAGGTAGACCGCCTCGGCGATCGAGTGGGTGATGAACAGCACGGTCTTGCGCGTGCCGCTCCAGATGCGCTGCAGTTCCACGTTCAGGTCGTCGCGCGTCATCGCGTCCAGCGCGCCGAAGGGCTCGTCCATCAGCAGCAGTTCCGGGTCGGTCAGCAGCGCGCGGCAGATGGAGGCGCGCTGGCGCATGCCGCCCGACAGTTCCCAGGGGAAGCGCGTGGCGAACTCCTCCAGGCCGAACAGCTTGAGCAGGGCGAGCGCGCGCGGCTCGTACTCGGCGCGTGGCAGGCCGCGGAACTCGGCGGTGATCAGCACGTTGTCGAGGATGGAGCGCCAGTCCAGCAGCACGTCGCGCTGGAACACGATGCCCATGTTGTCCGGCGGCCCCGACAGCGGCTTGCCATCGATGTGCACGGCGCCGCCGGTGATGCCCTCCAACCCGGCCAGGCACTTGAGCAGCGTGCTCTTGCCGCATCCGCTGGGACCCAGCACCGAGATGAACTCGCCGCGCGCGATGTCCAGGCTCACGCCCTCGAGCGCGCGCACCGGACCTCGCGGCGAGGCGTAGGTCTTGTCCAGCGACGCGATGCGTATGTAATTATTTTCTTTTGAATCAGCCACTTATGCCATTTCCATGGGTTTTCGCCGGCAGGCGCCTGTAAAGCCGGAGTGAATGCACGAGGCATGCCAAGGAAATGCGCTGGCGATCCGTGCAGGGCGGAGTGTAGCCCGGCGCGGTGCGCCGGAACCACCGCGCGG
>CAIVVS010000060.1 GCA_903909415.1 uncultured Pseudomonadota bacterium
GAAATGCACAGGGTGCCCCTGCCCGACTCGGGAATGAACACCGTCTCCACCGCGCTGGAACCCACGTCGAGCAGCCACTTGCGCGTGCCGTCCGTGGCGGTCGAATCGCTGACCACCTTGGGCGCCACGACCTCGGCGCCTTCCTTCAGGGCGTCCCGGAACTCACGCGCCAGGTCGCTCATGGCGTCGAAGTCGCATTCCCCGCCACGATGGATCCAGCGCTGCAGCTGCCGGGCGCGAAAGGGCTTCTGCCCCATCGCGGCCACGTAGGCGCCGAGCCGTTCCGAATCCAGGTCGAGGAGGTTGACCGTCACTGGCAGCGGTTCCTGTCGTTTCCCTAGCGGGGATGCACGTCCAGCGTGGCAAAGAAATAGGCGATTTCCTGCCGCGCGGTGTCCGGACCATCGGAGCCATGGACCGCGTTCGCGTCGATGCTGTCGGCGAAGTCGGCGCGGATCGTGCCCTTGTCCGCCTTCTTGGGGTCGGTGGCCCCCATCAGTTCGCGGTTCTTGGCGATGGCGCCGGGGCCTTCCAGCACCTGCACCATGATCGGGCCCGACACCATGAACTTCACCAGGTCGCGGAAGAACGGGCGCTCTTTGTGCACTGCGTAAAAGCCCTCGGCCTGCTGCTCGGACATCTGCATCATGCGCGAGGCGATGACCTTGAGTCCGGCGCCTTCGAAGCGCGAATAAATCTGACCGATGACGTTCTTGGCGACTGCGTCCGGCTTGATGATAGAAAGGGTTCGTTCCACTTGCATTTCCAGTCTCCGTGCCCGCGTGAGGCGGTGAATGCGGCAAATTGCGCAGTTTTCGATGCAAAAAGTCAGCTAACTTTTTATTTTAACAGGGTTTTGCTGGGCATTGTAGGCCCGTCACCGCGGTGGCCCAGGATGCGCGCGGCGGGTCGGCCCCGCCGCCCCTCGGGCACCCCGTCAGCCGCCAGTCAGGCCCGGCTCAGGGTCCTGAAAGGGTCGCCTCCTACACTTCAACGGTCATTTCTTTCCTCCTCTGTGGCGTGGGTTACCCCCTCGGTGCCCACGCTCTTTTTTTGACCGCGGGCGCCGACTCCCATGAACGAGCCGCAGGACGTGCGTGCTATTCTCTCGGCCCTCCGTAACGCGCCTCCCATGAGAGTCCTCCTCGTAGAAGATGACAAGGCACTGGCCGACGGCCTGACGCGCACCCTGCGCGAGGGCGGCTACGCGGTCGACCATGCAGAGACCGGCGAGCTCGCGCTGCGCGCGAGCCGCGAGGAGCACTACGACCTGGTGGTCCTGGACATCACGCTGCCCGGCCTGGACGGCTTCGAGGTGTTGCGCCAGATGCGCCGCGGCAGCCAGACCGGCAGCATCCTCGTGCTGACCGCCCGCGATGCGGAGACGGACAGGGTCAAGGGGCTGGACCTCGGCGCCGACGACTACGTCACCAAGCCGTTCTCGCTGCCGGAGTTCGAGGCCCGGGTACGCGCCCTGATCCGGCGCAGCCAGGCCGTGCGCAGCCCCGGGATGCAGTTCGGCATGTTGTCCATCGACACCGTGTCGCGCCGCGCCCGGATCAACAACGACGACCTCGAACTCACGCCGCGCGAATGGGGCGTGCTGGAGTACCTGCTGATGCGCGCCGGCCAGGTCATCTCGAAGGAACAGATGCTGCAGGCGCTGTGCAGCTGGGACGACGCCCTCACCCACAACGCGATCGAGGTCTACATCTCGCGCCTGCGCGCCAAGCTGCAGAAGGCGGGCATCCGGATCCGAACCGTGCGCGGGTTCGGCTACGTGCTGGAAGAGCCGGCGCAGGGCCAGTAAGACCGGGACCGCCACGGCGCTTCCCCTCGCCGCCGGGCGGCGCGGCAACCCGCGGAACAACCACGCAGCATGAGCACCACTCCCCCCGAAACCGCCCCCGCGCCGCCGCCTGCCGGCTCGTCGCCGTCCTCGCTGCGCCAGCTGCTCACGCGCTGGGTGATCGGGCCGCTGATGGCGCTGATCGCGATCAGCATCCTGCTGGCCTACTTCGTCGCCCTCCAGGCCGCCAACGACGCCTACGACACCGAGTTGCTCGACCCGGCGCTGGCACTCGCGCGCCACGTCGTGCGCCAGGACGACCAGATCGTGCTGGACCTGCCGCCGGTGGCCCTCGAGGCATTGCGCGTGGACACCGCCGACCGGCTGTACTTCGAGATCGTCAGCGCCGACGGCCGCTCCATCGTCGGCTCCAGCCGCATCCCCCGCCCGCCGGTCAAGCTGGGTGCCGGGGAGCGCGAATTCTTCGACGCGAACATCGACGGGCGGCTGGTGCGCGTGGCCGCCTATGCCGCCCCCTTCGAGGGGCGCGAACTGCTCGTGCTGGTGGCCGAGACCTACCTCAAGCGCGACCTGCTGGTGAAGGAAATCCTGCTGGCATCGGTGCTGCCCGCGCTGGCGATCGCCCTGGCCGCCATCGGCCTGTCCCTGGTCGGCGTGGCCAGGGTGCTCGCCCCGCTCGACCGCGTGCGCGGCGAGATCCTCGCGCGCTCGCCGCGCGACCTCGCGCCCATGGCCGAACGCGACAACCCGCAGGAGATCCGGCCGCTGCTGGCGGCGCTGAACGACCTGTTCCGGCGCCTGCAGGCCGCCCTGGACAACCAGCAGCGCTTCATCGAGAACGCCGCGCACCAGCTGCGCACCCCGATCGCGGGACTCAAGACCCACGCCGAACTGGCGCGCCGGCAGGACAGCCCGCCCGCACTGCGCGACCTGCTGGACATGATCGCCTCCGAGACCGACCGCACCGGACACCTGATCAACCAGTTGCTGACGCTGGCGCGAGCCGACACCGGCGGCCATGCCGAGCTCGCGCGCCAGCCGGTGAACCTGCGCGACGTGGCAGGCCGCGCCGCGAGCGAATGGGTGCCGCGCTCGGTGGCGCGCGACATCGACCTTGGCTTCGAGCTGGAGGATGCCTGGACATTGGGTGAGCCGCTGCTCCTGCGCGAGATGCTCGCCAACCTGATCGACAACGCCCTGGCCTACACGCCCTCGGGCGGCATGGTCACGGTGCGCACGCGCGGGGACGCGGCCCATGCGGTGCTGGAAGTCGAGGACAACGGCCCGGGCATCCCCGAGGCGGAGCGCAGCAAGGTGTTCGAGCGCTTCTACCGGATCGTCGGAACCGAAGGCCCGGGAACCGGCCTGGGCCTTCCGATCGTCGCCGAGATCGCCCAGCGCCACGAGGCGCAACTGGAACTGACCTCGCCGGACTCGGGCCAGGGCACGCTGTTCAGGGTGCTGCTTCCCCGGCTCGCCACCACCAGGGACGCGCGCGCCTGAAGGCGCGAGCCGGACGGCGTGCCCTAGCGCAACCCGGCTCCGAGCAGCTCCCAGCTGACGATCAGGCCCGCCCGCCCGGGCCCGGCGCGCAGGTCCGCATGTTCGCCCAGTCCCGGCACCGCGGCGAGCCGCCCGTCCAGGAACACCAATGGCAGGCGCTCACGCCGCCATGGCGGCATGCCGGTTTCCTGGAACAGGTTGCGCAGCGATCGATGGTGTCCGCCAGGCGCCGTGCGCATGCTCTCGCCGCCCTGCCGCAACCGGACCATCACCTCTCCGGACCGCAGCAAGCCCACGTCCAGGCCGCGGCCCTCCTGCGGGCGGAAGTGCAAGGTGCCTCCCAGTTCCAGCAGCAGCATCCGGTTGTCGCCGCCCCATCGCACCGACCAGCCGTCCCCGGGGGATGCGCCCGGCGGCTCCAGGTACAGCAGGCCGCGGTAGCGCCGGAAGGTCCAGCCCGCCACCTGCAGGCAGATGTTGGCGTCCCCGCGCGCCGCGCTCATCTGCCGCATCAGCTCCTCCAGCCGGCGCGCGCTGGGCACCGGCGCCCCCGCCTGCGCGCACCACGCGCGCAGCGCGTTGCGCGCGCGCGGCGCGCCGAGCGCGCGCAGGCCGGCGATGTCGAGTTCGTCGCCCTCGGCGATGCGTTGCAGGTCTTCCCGGCCGAGTTCGTCCAGCAGGCCGGCGGCCTCGCCCAGGTGGCCTGCCGAGCGCGCCAGCACCGCGGAGGCGGCGGGCACCTCCGCATCCAGGCGCGGGATCACCTCCAGGCGGAGGAAGTTGCGCAGCCGGTCGCGGTCCGCGTTCGACTCGTCCTCGACCCACTCGATGCCTCGCCCCTGGGCCCAGGCACGCAGCGCGTCGCGGCCCAGTTCCAGGAAGGGACGGACCACGATCGGGTGCCCGGCCTGCCCGAAGCCTTCCATGAACGCCGGCATCGCCGCCATGCCCTTTACTCCCGCCCCGCGCAGCATCTGCAGCAGCACAGTCTCGGCCTGGTCGTCCCGATGGTGCGCGAGCGCGAGGTACTCCGGCGCGGCGGCGCGGAACACCCGCCAGCGCGCCTCGCGGGCAGCGCCCTCCAGGCCCAGGTGCCTGTGGGGCGAGATGTCGACGCGGTGCAGCTCGAAAGGGACCCCCAGCGCCGCGCACTGGCGCTCGCAGAACGCGGCCCAACGGTCCGCGCTCGGGCTGATCCCGTGGTGCACGTGCAGGGCGCGCAGCGACACCGGGAACGCGCGCGCGGCGAGCACCAGCGCATGCAGCAGCACCATCGAGTCGGCGCCGCCGGACAGGCCCACGGTGACGTGGGCGCCGGGGCGCGCGCGCTGGCGCAGGAACGCGCCAGCCAGCGCGGCGGGATCAGCCGGGCTCGACTTCCCTGAACTTGCCATAGGCCATGAGCCGCTCGAAGCGATCCTGCACCAGCTGTTCCGGGCTCTTGTCCGACGCCGCGCGCAGGCAATCCTGCAGCGCCTTCTTCAGGTTCTGTGCGGCGCCGGCGTGGTCGCGGTGCGCCCCGCCGAGCGGCTCGTTGATGATCCTGTCCACCAGCCCCAGCGCCTTCAGCCGGGTGGCGGTGATGGCCAGGGTCTCGGCCGCCTCGGGCGCCTTGTCCGCGCTCTTCCACAGGATGGAGGCGCAGCCCTCGGGCGAGATCACCGAATAGGTGGCGTACTGCATCATCATCAGCGCGTCGCCCACGGCGATCGCCAGCGCGCCCCCCGAGCCGCCCTCGCCGATCACGGTACATATCAGCGGCACCTTGAGCTCGGCCATCACATACAGGTTGCGGCCGATGGCCTCGGCCTGGCCGCGCTCCTCGGCGCCGATGCCCGGGTAGGCGCCGGGCGTGTCCACGAAGGTGACCACCGGGATGCCGAAACGCTCGGCCAGGCGCATCAGGCGCAGCGCCTTGCGGTAGCCCTCGGGACGCGGCATCCCGAAGTTGCGGAGGATCTTCTCCTTGGTGTCGCGCCCCTTCTGGTGGCCGATCACCATGATGGACTGGCCGTTGAAGCGCGCCAGCCCGCCGACGACGGACAGGTCGTCGGCGTAGTTGCGGTCGCCGTGCAGCTCCTGGAACTCGGTGAACAGCAGGTTCACGTAGTCCAGCGTGTAGGGCCGCTGCGGGTGTCGCGCCACCTGCGCGACCTGCCAGGGCGTGAGCTTGGCGTAGATGTCCTTGGTCAGCCCCTGGCTCTTTTTCTGCAGGCGGTTGATCTCCTCGGAGATGTCGACCGCGGAATCGTCCTGCATGTAGCGCAGTTGCTCGATCTTGGTCTCGAGGTCCGCGATCGGCTGTTCGAAGTCTAGGAACGAGGTCTTCATGCGTGGCCGTGTCGTTTCCGGTGGCAGGATTCTACGCTCCCCGAACCCCTCGCCACAGCGCGCAAGTCCGTGATTCCAGCCGGAAATGTGCTAGGCCGCACGCGCCGCCACCGGGATCAGTACGACACCGGCACCGGCTCCAGGCTGCGCCACAGGTACCAGGTCGCCACGCTGCGCCACGGGCGCCAGCACTCGGCCGTGCGGGTGATGGTGCGCGCCGTCACGCGGCGGCCGCGGAAGTACTGCAGGGCCACCGCGCGCTGCAGGCCGACGTCGTCCAGCGGCAGCACGTCCGGGCGCATCAGGTTGAACATCAGGAACATCTCCGCGGTCCAGCGGCCGATGCCACGCACCTCGACCAGCAGCCGGATCACCGCCTCGTCGTCAAGCGCAGGCCAGTCGTCAGGCCGCAGCCGTCCGGAATAAAAATGTCCCGCCAAATCAGCCAGATACTCTGCTTTCCGGGCAGAAAGGCCGCTCGCTCGCAATCGCGCTACCGGCGTTCTCAGCACGGCCGCCGGGGATACCTCGCCCAGGGTCGCTGCGGCACGGTCCCAGACCGCCTGCGCCGCCCTGACCGAGATCTGCTGGCCGACGATGGAGCGCGCCAGGGTCAGGAAGGGATCGCCGCGCGGGACCAGCCGGATGCGCGGGTGGGCGCGCAGGATGCCGGCCAGCACCGGGTCTGCGCGCATCAGGGCGCGCCGGGCGCGGTCCCAATAGGCCGGACCCTGCAGGGCCGCACCGGCGGCGGTCACGATGCCGCAGCCAGCGGCAGGTTCACCAGCAGGTTCTGCGGCTTCATGCGCACCACGTCGTGCTCGTCCATGCACAGCGCGAGGTAGACGGGTCGCCCGGCGATGTCGGCGCGCATGTCGGCGGCGCGCGCGAACTCCATGCGGAACAGGCTGACCAGGCGCCGCAGCCGGCCCTGCTCCACCTCCTGCCCCTTCCAGAGGTCGTTCAGCAGGCTGGTGGCATCCGCATCCAGCCCGACATGCCAGCTCCACTGCCGGTCCTCGATGGCGCGCACCGTCTGCACACGGACCTCGACGCCGAGGAAATGCCGCACCCAGCGCTCCAGCACCCGGCACAGGGCCGCGGCGCCCGGGCGGCCATGGCCGAAGGGCAGCACGAAGTCGTGGCGCTCGTCGCGGTCCCAGTACTGCGCGGCATTGGCCGCGTCCATCACGTCCAGCTCGACACTGCGCAGCGGCGTGCGCGACTCGGCGATCAGCCGCCCGATGTTGCCCAGTTCGTGGCCGCCGGCCTTGAACTCCACCGTCTCCAGGTCGGCGAGCATCACCGTGCCCTCCTGCACCGTGGCGCGCTGCTCGCGGTACAGCAGCTCGGCTGCGCGCAGCACGAAAGGATCGGGCTCGCCCTCCAGCAGCCCGCGCAGCACCACCTGCGCCAGCTGGTCGAGGAAAAGCGGCGGCACGTCCACCTTGCCGGAACCGAACACCGAGCCATAGAAGGCCTCAATGCTGCCGGCAGCCAGCAGGCGGTCGCGGTAGTCCGCGAAGATGCGGTAGTTGTCGCGCGCGTCGGCGTCGGCCAGGCGTTCCAGGCCCTCGAGCGCGGCCCGTGGCTCGTCCATCAGGTGCCGGTGCAGCGCTCGCTCGGCGTCGCACGACTCGTCCACCGGACGCAGCTCCGGGCGCAACAGGTAGGCGCGCAGGAAATCGTCCGTGGGCAGCAGCCGGCCGGATGCATCGCGCTCGACCAGGACGTAGCCGCAATGGCGCCAGAAATCGCGCGGCGCGGCCGGGGTGGCGACCGGGGCGCTCACCGGGGCGCCCGGTCCATGCCGCCCGGGTTCTGGCCGCCCGGGTTCAGACCGCCTGAGGCCAGAGTTCCGCCGGCAGGTCGAGCACGCGGCTGGAGTCCGAGATGTGCTGCTTCAGGAACTCCATCTGGTCGGACAGGATCTTGCGGTTGGTCAGGATCAGGTACTCGGCCTTGTTCGGCACGTAGGGCGCATAGAGCAGCTGCACGCCCGCCTCGTCCGGCGTGCGGTTGCGCTTCAGGCCATTGCAGTGGCGGCAGGCCGCGACCACGTTCATCCAGGTGTCGGCGCCGCCGCGCGATACCGGGCGGATGTGGTCGCGCGTCAGGCGCAGGAACGAGAATTCCCCGCCGCAGTAGGCGCACATGTGCCGGTCGCGCCGGAACAGCTCGCGGTTGTTCAGCGGCGGCACCTGGTTGAAGCCCTTCATGGCCATCGCCTTGCCGCGGATGGCGATGATGGAGTGGCCGGTGATGCTGGAGCGCGAGCCGGTGGCGCGCGAGATGCCGCCGTGGGCGGTGAAGGCTTCCTCGCCCAGCGTCCAGGCAACAAGGTTCTTGGCGTAGTAGAAGCAAGCTTGCTGCCATGTGACCCAGCGGTGGGGAACGCCGTGGGCGTCGAGGGTGAGGATCAGCGGAGACGTCTCAGCCATGCGCGTGCCAAGCTCCTGCAAGGGCGCTCTGCACGGACTGCCGGCCTGGAAGCTTCTGGGCCCCGAACGCGCGGTCGCCTGAAATACCCCGGAAAACAATCAACTGCGATCGATTGTGCCGGAATTCCCTCTCCAGTGGAATCTCGGAAAGCGGGACGACGCCATGGCGACCGGGACGCTCAGTTCAACTCGGCGGCCAGCAGCCTGCGGTAGCGCGCCACCAGGTCGGCCTCCTCGGCCGGCGCGATTCGGAACAGGTCCACCATCATCGCCCGGGCACGCGCGCGCCAGTCGCCGCGGTCCGCGCGCACGACGGACAGGAGTTGCTCCAGCGCCGCTTCATGCTGGCCGTCGGCGGCGTGGCGCTCGGCCAGGCGCACGCGCGTTTTCAGGTCGCCGGGTGCGCGCTCCACGGCCTGGGCGAGCTCGCGCAGCGGTGGCAGTTCGCGCGCGCGGCGCCACAGCTCGATGCGCCGGCGCAGGTCCGACGCGCGCTCGCCGCCGTCGCCCGGCGTGACGTCGGACAGCACCGCGTCGGCGTCCTCGAAGCACTGGCGCGCCACCAGCAGTTGCGCCAGGTCGACGCGGGCCTCGACCAGGTCCGGTTCCACCGCGAGCGCCTCGCGCAGGCGCGACTCCGCATTCTCGAACTCGCCCTGCTGCACCGCCTGCTGCGCCGACTGCCGCAGCTTCTCGCCCGGCGTGGGCAGCAGCTTCTCGATGAAGGCGCGCGCCGAACGCTCCGGGATCGCACCGGTGAACTCCGCGACCACCGCGCCGCCAACGAAGGCCTTGACGTCGGGAATGCCCCGGATGCCATAGCGCTTCGCGATCTCCGGGTGCTCGTCGGTGTTGACCTTGGCGAGCAGGAAACGCCCCGCGTACTCGCGCGCGAGCTTCTCCAGCACCGGCTTGAGCGCGCGGCACGGCGCGCACCAGGGCGCCCAGAAATCCACCAGCACCGGCACCTCGCCGGACGCCTGCAGCACGTCCAGGTCGAAGGACTCGGTGGTGACTTCGCGGATGATGTCGGTCATTTCAGCCTCCTAGCCTTGGAAAATCGGGGCAAGGACGGCAGAAATCAAGGCGCGTGGGCAAGCCGCGCGGGATTTGATCGCGGTCAAGCCGCCTGCCGGCGCCGGGTCTAAGCTGGGTTCGGATGGCCGGATGTCCCGGCGCACCACGCAGAACGGAGCAAACATGGCCCACCCCTTCGCAGTCGTATGGATAGACCACACCCAGGCAAAGATCGTTCACTTCTCCAAGGATGAGCACACCCAGCAGGTCGTGCACCATGCCGGCGGCAAGCAGCACCTGCACCACAAGGCGGGCGCCACCGGTTCCGGCCACGCCGGCGCGGACCACGCCTACCTGGAAGAGGTGTCCAAGACCCTGGCGGGCGTGGCGGCCATCCTGGTCACCGGTCCGGCCTCGGCCAAGACCGAACTCGCCTCGCACCTCAAGGACAAGCACAAGGACATTGCCAAGGCGGTCACGGCAGTCGAGTCCATGGACCACCCGAGCGACGGCCAGCTGCTGGACCACGCGCGCAAGTACTTCGCCAAGCACGAGCGCATGGTCGCGGGCGCGGGAATGCACATGCCGCGCTAGACTTCGCGGATGGACCGGGCGCGACGCGGCATGGGCGGCTTCCTGCGCATCGCGCAGGTCGCCACCGTCGCGCTCGCCGACTGTGCGGTGCCGGCGCAGGCCCAGGATCCCTGCCATGAAAAGAACACGCCCGAGTGCGTGGCCAAGCTGAAGGCCGGCTGCAGGATGGCCAACGACATGGGCCTGGACCTGGCGCGCAAGCTGCCGGTCGAGGGCGAGCGCGACCAGCGCCACAAGAAGGAACTGGTCGCCAGGCTGGAGGCCCTCATTACCTCCAACCGCGCCAGTGGGGTGGACGAATGCACCACCTGGGGCGAGCTCAACCGCATCGCGGCAAGGCAATAATAATCAATAAAAACAGCTACTTAGGCTGTTTTTATTGATTCCCGCCCTTCCCGCCGCACATCGCCCCGGTTCAACCAGCCGCGGTGGCCTCAGTTGAACTTGATGTTCCGTTCCCTGACCAGCTTGGACCATTGCTCGGCCTCGCGCCTGAGCTCCTGGCTCGCCTGCTCCGGGCTGCTGCCCACCGGCTCGGTGCCGATGCCGGCGAGCCGGCCGGGCACGTCCGGCGCGGCCAGCACCCGGCGGATGTCCGCATTCAGCCTGGCGATGATGTCGCCCGGCGTCTTCGCCGGCGCCAGCACCACGGACCACGAACCTGCCGCGAACTCCGGCACGCCGGACTCGGCCAGCGTCGGGATGTCGGGCTGCTGCCTGAAGCGCTGCGCGGTGGTCACGCCCAGCGCGCGCACCCGGCCGCTGGCTATCTGCGAGTTGCCGCTGCCCAGGTCGAGGAAGGCAAACTGGGTCTCGCCGGTCGCCGTCGCCGCCGCGGCCAGCACCCCGCCCTTGTAGTTCACGTCCTGGTAGGTGACACCCGCGAGCGACTTGAACAGTTCCGACAGCAGCATGGTGCTGGCGCTGTTGGAGCCGTGGTTCAGCTTGCCGGGATTGGCGCGCAGGTGCGCGATCAGCTCGCGCACGTTGGTCACCGGCAGCCCCGCGTTGGCGATCAGCACGAAGGGAAAGGCGGTGAACAGCGTGATCGGCGCGAAATCGCGCTGCAGGTTGAAGTTGGTGGTCGAGAACACCAGCGGGTTGATGGTGAGCGCGGGACTGGCGACCAGCAGCAGGGTGTAGCCGTCGGGCTCGGCGCGCGCCACCAGTTCGGTGCCGATGTTCATGTTGGCCCCGGCGCGGTTCTCCACCAGCGCAGTCTGCCCCCAGGCCTCGGTGAGCTTGCCGGCCATCACCCGCGCCACCAGGTCCAGCCCGCCGCCGGGCGCGGCCGGCACCACCACGCGCACCGGCTTGGCGGGATAGGCCTGCGCGAAAGCGGCCGGAGCCGCGGCCACCATTGCCGCCGCCGCCAGGGCCCATGCGGCTGCCTTCGCCTTGCGGTCAAATCGCACTGCTGCCTGCACGCACTCCATGTCCATCTCCTCCTCCGGTGATGAGCTGCTGCGTGCCGCGGCCTGCTCTGTGGCGTGGTCCGGCGGCGTATGGCTTCGACCTGCTCCCTGCTGTCTTCAACTCCCGGTCATGCCGGCAACGCGAATCAGTAACGTGAATAGCGGTAGTTCTGCTTGGCCACGCACTCGATCAGCGCCGGCTGGCCCTGGGCATTGGCGGCCAGCGCCTGCTTCAGCGCCGGCAGGAACTCGTCAGGCTGGGTGATGCGCGCCGACCAGGCGCCCAGCGACGCGGCGACGCCGGCGTAGTTGCCGGTGAGGTCGGACGAACCGTACTTCTCGATCGACGCCGGCATGGACGAGCGCTCGCCCGCCATCACGCCGTTGTTGAACACGATGGTGAGGATGCCGATGCGGCTGCGCACCGCGGTCTCGATGTCCATGCCCACCATGCCGATGGACGCATCGCCCATGAAGTTGATGCAGTGCTTGTCCGGGTTGGCGAGCTTGGCGCCCATGATCAGGCCCAGGCCGTGGCCGAGCTGGGTGGACTTGCCCCAGCCGAGGTAGCCGCGCGAGGTCACCGTCTCCCAGAACGGCACCAGCTGCTCGCGCGGGCTGCCGGCCTCGTGCGTGAGGATGGTGGTCCTGTGGTCCATGTACTTGGACAGCTCGTTGATGATGCGGTACTGGTTGATCGGCACCTCGGTGGATTCCAGCTCGGGCCGGAACTCCTCCTGCCATTCACGCCGCAGCGTCGCCAGTTCCGCAGCCACGCCGTAGTCGGCGCGCTTGCGGCTGCCGATGGCATCGATGAGCGCCTGCAGCGAGAGCTTGGCGTCGCCCAGGATCGCGGCCTCGACTTCCTGCTCCTTGTTGATGTCGGCCGCCTCGTTGGTCAGCTGCACCAGGCGCTTGCCGGCGGGGATCTTGGGCGTCCACGGGTTGACCACGAAGCCCGCGCCGATGCCGGCGATCACGTCGGCGTGCTTCAGGTAGTGGAACACCGCCTTGGGCGCGGAGATCACGGTCGCGCCAGCGAACAGCGGGTGGTCCTCGGGGAAGGCGCTCTTGCCGGTGTTGGTGGTGATCACCGGCGCCTGCAGCAGCTCGGCCAGCTTCACCAGCTCGGGGGTCGCCCCGGCGAAGAGCACGCCCTGCCCCGCATGCAGCAGCGGGCATTTCGCCGCGAGCAGGATGTCGGCGACGCGCTTCACGTCATCCGGGTCGGGACCGGAGCGCACCGGGCGCGAAGGCGTGTAGTGCCAGTCCACGCCCAGCTCGGCGTCGATCATGTCGTTGGGGATCTCCAGCATGATCGGGCCGCCCTTGCCCGAGCGCAGGTTGTGGAAGGCGCGGCGCATCAGTTCCGACACGCGCTCGGCGCGGTCCAGCGTCGCGCCCCACTTGATGATCCCGCGGAAGTGCTCCATCGGGTGGTAGTGCGGCACGGTGAAGGTGCGGCCCAGCGCGCCGGCCGGCAGGAACAGCACCGGCACGTTGTCGCTGAAGGACTGCGCCACGCCCGGGTAGGCGTTCTCGATGCCCGGCCCGCCCTGCATGGCGAACACGCCGATCTTCTTTCCGTTGGTCGAGCGGCTGATGCCGTCGGCGATGCTCGCGCCCACGCGCTCCTGGCGGCAGACGATGGGCCGGATGCCGACCTTGGTGCAGGCGTCGATCAGCAGGTTCTTGGGGTAGCAGATCAGGTACTCCACCCCTTCGGCCTTCAGTGCCAGCGCCAGTGCTTCCGCGACTTTCATTGCATGGTTCCCTTGTTGGATGTCGATGTGCGCTTCGGCGCGCAGACCAGCGTGGTTCCCCGCCCCCGCAGGCGCCGCAGCGGGACCGGGATGGATGGGATGGCGTGGCGAACTAGGCCGGGGCCGGCGCCGGCTCGGGCACCGAGATCGGCATGGGCTCGGACACCGCGAGCTTGGTCCAGCTCTTGGTCGGACGGCCCTGCTGGATGCATTCCAGCTCGCGCATCAGGATGCGACGCAGCAGCACGATGCCCATGTCGGTCTGGGCCAGGTGCTCCTGGCTGCGGTCCACGATGACGCCCTGCCCGCGCACCGCGACATAGTCCTGCACCGACAGGAATTGCGTCGACCCGAGCGGCGGGATGCTGCGCTCCATGAACAGCTCGCGCTGGTGCTCGGCCGGCTGGTAGTCGCGCTTGATCTCGCGCTCCAGCGCGTCGTCGCCGGGCTCGGAGCTGATCAGCGTGAAGCGCAGGGTGCGCGTCTCGTCGATCGGCACGCCCCAGACCACGACATGGCTCCACGGATCACCCTTCTTCGGGCCGGGCACCACCACGTGGTTGTTGTTCGGGAAGGTCCAGTCGCTCTTGCGCACGTTCTTCGCCGAGCGCGTGGCCACCTGCAGGATGCCGGCGCTGGTCTCGGTGTACGAAAGGTCGGGCGCGGAGGTGGTGATCTCCTCGCCGAAGCGGCTCATGCGGCCCCAGACGTGGGCGAAGCTCACGTGCGCGGCGTCCAGCGAGTTCTCGATCTGCTGCAGCCAGTGGCAGTCCCAGATTTCGTGGAACAGGAACAGGTGGCGCTTCGGGTCCTCGAGGATGTCCTTGCGCGGCAGGTCGAACGGCGGCGGTTCGCCCTCGCCCATGTACGCGAACAGCAGCGTGCCGTATTCATGCACCGGGTAGCCCGCGATCTTCACCAGGTCCGGCCGCGCGCCGCGCTTTTCCGCCGGCATCGCGGTGCACTGGCCGGTGCCGTCGTAGCGCCAGCCGTGGTACATGCAGGAGATCTGTTCCTCGCGCACGAGGCCGGTGTGCATCACCGTGCAGCGGTGCGCGCAGCGCCCGCCGACCAGGTAGGGCTTGCCGCTCTCGCCGCGGTAGAGGGTGAGGTCCTCGCCCATCACCGTCACCGGCAGCGTGCCGCCGGGTTTCAGGCGGGTCGCGTCGGCCACCGGCTGCCAGAACGAGCGCAGCAGCGTGCCCATGGGCGTGCCGGCCGCGACCTCGGTGAGCAGGCGGAACTGCGCCGCCTTGTCCGTTCCCGTGCTTGCGTGTTCCATTCCCCCTCCAAGCGTGCTGGACGCTGCAGCCAGGCGCCTGGCCGGCGCTCGCATTGCGGTTGTCCCGCAACGGCAGCGAACAATGTACGCACTTTTGGCGGCGCTGGAAACCCGCCACCGGAATGCGGGGAAATTATTTAAATGAATCAGCCACTTGCGTGTTTTTTTCCGAATTCCCGGTTGGGCCGCCGGCCTCGCACCCAGCTGCAGCCGCCGGTTCAGACCCCAAGGTAGGCCTTGCGCACCCCGTCATCGGCCAGCAGCTCCGCGCCGGTTCCCTGCATCACCACGCGGCCGTTCTCCAGCACGTAGGCGCGCGCCGCCAGGCGCAGCGACACGGCGACGTTCTGCTCCACCAGCAGCACGGTCAGGCCCTCGGCGTTCAGCTTGCGCA
>CAIVVS010000061.1 GCA_903909415.1 uncultured Pseudomonadota bacterium
ACCGGCACGCGGGCCGACAGGTCGCCGCGCGCCACCGCTTCGGTTCCCTTGGCCAGCACCGCCAGCGGCTCGGACAGCCTGCGCGACAGCAGGAAGGCAGTTCCCATGGCGGCGAACAAGGCCAGCAACAGCGTCAGCGTCAGCGTGAGGATGTAGATCTCCTTGAGGCTCTGGCGCGACAGCGAAAGCTCGCGGTAGGCGTGGTAGACCGACTGCACCGATTCGCCGGCCTCGGCCAGCTTGGTGGGCACGCGCTGCGATATCTGCAGCAGGCGCATCTCCTCCGGGCGTACCCGTTCGCCCGAGGCGGCGCGCACCTGCACCACGGCGCGCATCAACAGGCCCTTTTCTCCCTCGGGCTCGACCGCGCCGTACCCGGTCGGGTTGGCGCGCGCGCGCGCGAGGATGGCGGCGGAGGGCGGCGCCACCTTGCGCCCGTCGCGCCCGTTCGCCGCGAGCACGCGCCCCGAGGGCGAGATCAGCGTGGCTTCCTCGACGCCGATCTGCTCGCGCAGCCGCGGCAGCACCTGGGGCTGCAGCTGCTGCGGCACGTCGCCCATCACCAGGGCGGCAGCGCCCGCGCGCGTCACCAGGTCCTGCAGCATGGTGTCCAGCGCGGCGCGGCCGAGGTTCAGCCCGCCCTCCAGGGCGCGATCCACGCGCACGTCGAACCAGGACTCCACGCTCTTGGCGAGGAACTGCACGGACACCGTGTACACCAGCACGCCGGGCACCAGCGCGAACACCGAGAAGGTCAGAAGCAGCCGGAAGTTGAGCAGCGAGCCGAACACCTTCCCGCGACGTCGGCGCGCCAGCCCCCAGAGCTGGAATGCCACCATGACCAGCAGCGCCAGCGCCAGCGCGCCGTTCAGGCCCAGCAGCAGCGAGTAGTGGCGCGAGAACAGCGGCGTGTTCGCGGTGGACGCGGCCAGCAGGAACAGGAGGATGGCGCCAAGCGCGACAGCGAAGACGAGCACGTACCTCATCGCGCCCGCCCCATCGCGCGCAGCCCGGTCACTTGCCGGCCCCCGGCGCGGGCGCCGGCGCCGGCACGCCGGCTGCATCGATGTTGAAGCGCAGCCACTCCGAGGCCAGCGTCCAGTCGCGCGTGGTGACCACCGTCAGCTGCATGGGCCGCGGCAGCTGCGTGGTGTCCAGCCGCATGCGCAGGAACACCGAGTGCGCGGATCCGGAACGGATGCGTTCGCGGTCGGCCACCATCCAGCCGCTGAGCTGGCCCATCGCCTCGAGCGCCTCGGCGAGCCTCTGGAAGGTCTGGTGCAGCGCGCCGCGCGACAGCCGGTACTGGCGCAGCAGCGGCTGGTAGGACAGGCGCAGTTCCTGCCGCTCGCTGGCGAGGCGCTCGTCCAGCCACCAGGCGCGCACGCGCGTGACCTCGCACTCGACCACGAAATGCAGCGCCACCCCGGCGGCCAGGGCCTCCTCCAGCCTCGGCGCGAGCTCCACGCGGAAATCCGCGCTGAGGGCGTAACCCTCGTCGGTGGCAACCAGCCTCGCCGAGCGCACGCCGATGGTGTCGGCGAACGCCGGGGCGCAGCCGAGCCACACCAGGAGCACGAGCGCGCATGCGAGACCGGCAGCCTGGCGCTGCGTGCTCATCCTGCGCGGGGCGGGGAATCGGGTTTGGCGAGCAAGGCGTGGAAGAATCCGTCGTGTTGTTCACCGGGCAGGAGCTGGGCCGACGCCATGCCGGGCAACGGCAGTTGCGTCGCGTCGGGATGGCGTGACAGGAACGCGCCCACCTGGCCGGCATTCTCCTCGGGAAACACCGAGCAGGTGACGTAGAGCAATGTACCACCGGGTGCAAGCAGTCGCCAAAGCGCCTCGAGCAACCGCTCCTGGGCGCGCGCGAAGCCGGCGATGTCGGTCTCGCGCCGCAACCAGCGTATGTCGGGGTGGCGCCGCACCACGCCCGAGGCAGTGCAGGGCGCATCCAGCAGGATGCGGTCGAACGGCGGCTCGCCGCGGAACGACCTCGGGCTGGCGCAGTCATGCACGCGCACCTCGGTGGCCAGCCCCAGGCGCGACAGGTTCTCGCCGATGCGGCGCGCGCGGCCGGGGTCGTCGTCGGCGGCGATGAGCTTGCAGTCGGCGATCTCCAGCAGGTGGGCCGTCTTGCCGCCGGGCGCGGCGCAGGCATCGAGCACGCGCATGCCGGGGCGCACGTCGAGCAGGCGCGCCGCGTGCTGCGCGCCCAGGTCCTGCACCGACAGTTCCCCCTCGCGGAACCCGGGTATCCCGTCCACAGGAACCGGCCGAGCCAGGCGTATGGCGGACCCGCCGATGGCGCTGGCCTGCATGCCGGCTGCCTCGAGCTTCTCGAGGCAGCTTTCCACGGTGGCGCGGCGCACGTTCACGCGCAGCGTCATGGGCGGGGGCTGGTCGGCCACCGCCAGCACGCGCTCCCAGTCCGCGGGATAGGCGTCGCGCACGCGCGCCACCCACCATGCGGGATGGTGGTGGCGCCCGGCGTCGGTGGTGCGTGCCGCCGCGAGCAATGCGTCGCTGCGGCGCAGGTAGTTGCGCAGCACCGCGTTCACCAATCCCTTGGCCCGCTCGATGCCGAGCGATGCGCACGCGCGCACCGCCTGGTCCACCACGGTGTGGGCGTTGGCCGGGCGCGCGAGCAGTTCGGCCAGCGCGACATAGAGCAACGCGCGCGCGCGCACGTCCAGGTCGGGCCGGTCCACGAGCGCGTCGACCACCTGGTCCACCACGCCGTAACCGCGAAGCGCGTTGAAGCTGAAATCGCGTGCCGCGGCACGCAGTGCGCCGCTGACTTCACGGCCGGCGTCCTTGCCCGCGGGCGCGGAGGACAGGCTGTGGCCGTCCAGGACGTGCGCCACCAGCCGTGACGCGGCGGCAAAGGCTTCATGCAGCGCGTGGCGCGGCGCGCCTGTCGTGGCCTCCGCGTCCGGGCTGGTGTTCGTGGCGGGGGCGTTCATGGTTCTGTCTCCGTGGCCTGCGCGCCGGTGTGGCCGGCATCGACGTCGAAACGATCGCCAGCGGCGACGGGAAAACCTTTCAGGAACTCGCCCGCGGGCAGGCGCTTGCCGCCGGGGCGCTGCAACTCCGTGACGCGCAGCACCCCATCGCCGCAGGCGATGTCGATCGCACCATCGGCCACGCGCAGCACCGTGCCGGGCGCCGCCCCGTTCCCGGCCGCCACCGGTTCGGCGCGCCACAGCTTGACGTCGGTCCCGCGAATGCGCGCACCGGCGCCGGGAAAGGGATTGAAGGCGCGCACATGGCGGTCCAGCGCCGCGGCGCTCGCGCGCCAGTCGACGCGGGCCTCGGCCTTGTCGATCTTGGCGGCATACGTCACGCCCTCGGCAGGCTGCGCCTGCGCCGCCAGCGGGCCGGCCTGCATCGCGTCGATCGCATCCACCACGAGCCGCGCGCCCAGCGCCGCCAGCCTGTCGTGCAACTCGCCCGCGGTCTCCCGCCCGCCTATGGCGAGGGCCTCGCGCATCAGCACCGGGCCGGTGTCCAGGCCGGCTTCCATCTGCATGATGCAGACGCCGCTCTGCGCGTCGCCCGCCAGCAGCGCGCGCTGTATGGGCGCGGCGCCGCGCCAGCGCGGCAGCAGCGAGGCGTGGATGTTGATCGCGCCGCGCGGGCAGGCGGCGAGCAGCGCCGGCGGCAGGATCAGCCCGTAGGCGGCGACCACCATCAGTTCCGCGCCCAGCCCGCGGATGTCGGCGCAAAGCTGCCCCTGCACCGCCTCGTCGCGCAGCCCGGGCGGCTGCCGTACCGGCAGGCCGTGCGCCAGCGCCGCCAGCTTGACCGGCGAGGCCTGCAGGCTCTTGCCCCGGCCGGCCGGCCGGTCCGGCTGGGTCAGCACGGCGAGCACGCGATGGCCGCGCGCGCACAGCGCATCGAGCGCGATCCGAGCGAATTCCGGCGTGCCGGCGAAAATGAGGTTCATGGGTCGGGCCGGTTGGTGGTGCGTGACAGCGGCGATGGAACGCGGCCGGGACAACCGGGGCCGCGCGCAATGCGTCGGGTACTGCGGGCGGCGCGTTCAGGCGGTGTCGCGCGCCTGCTTCTGCATCTTCATGCGGATGCGCATCTGCTTGAGCCGGGACAGGTACTGCACGAACACCTTGCCCTCCAGGTGGTCCATCTCGTGCTGGATGCACACCGCCAGCAGCTCACCTGCGTCGAGCTCGAACGGCTGGCCCTCGGCGTCCAGGGCACGCACCCGGATGCTGGCGGCGCGCTCCACCGGCTCGTACACACCGGGCACCGACAGGCAGCCTTCCTCGTAGATCTGTTCGCCGTCGTGGCTGACGATCTCCGGGTTGACCAGCACCAGCAGCTGGTCGCGCGTCTCCGAGGTGTCGATGGTGATCACCCGCTTGTGCACGTCCACCTGGGTGGCGGCCAGGCCGATGCCCGGCGCGGCGTACATGGTCTCGGCCATGTCCCGCACCAGCGCGCGGATTCCGTCATCCACGGCAGCCACCGGCTCGGCCTTGCGATACAGGCGCGGATCGGGGTACCGGAGTATGGTCAAAACTGGCATAAATACTTGCTAATAGAACGGATTAGATGCAGAATCTAAAGCAGACTGTAACATCCGTGCTGCGTGCCGCACCCGATTTTGCACGTGATGCGGCACGTGGATGCGGCAAAAACACGGAAGGACGCACCCGGTTTTGCCATCTAAGTCGTTGAATAGATGGGGGCCTGGGCCCGCGCTTTCCAGACCAGCACGCCAGACGAGGTGGCCATGAGCCAGTCTAACATACGGTACCTTCTGCTCCTCCTGCTAGCCACCACCGGCGTCGCCTTTGCACAGGGCAATCCGGCGCTGCGCGAGGATGCCCCGGATCGTTACATCGTCGAGCGCGGCGACACGCTGTGGGGCATCGCCCAGCGCTTCCTGAAGGACCCCTGGCGCTGGCAGGACGTGTGGAAGATGAACCAGGACCAGGTGCGCAACCCGAACCGCATCTATCCGGGCAACGTGATCGTCCTGGACCGCCGCAGCGGCTCGCTGCGCATGGCCGAAGAGAGCGTGCTGCGCCTGTCCCCGCAGATCCGCGGCGAGGCGGTGGCGGCAGCCCCCATCCCGACCATCCCGCCGTCCATCATCGAGCCTTTCCTCAGCCAGCCGCTGGTGATCGAACAGGGCGGCCTGGAGAACGCGCCGCGGGTGATCTCGGCGCAGGAATCCCGCATCAACGTCAGTACCGGCAGCACGATCTACGTGAGCGGCATCGGCCAGGGCGCGGCGACCAACTGGTACATCTACCGGCCGGGCCGGGCGCTGATCGACCCCGACACCAAGCAATCGCTCGGCGTCGAGGCAATCTACCTTGGTACCGCACGGGTGGAGGTACCCGGCGAGCCGGCGACGCTGCAGATCACCGGCGCGCGCCAGGAAATCGGCCCCGGCGACCGCCTGGTGGCGGCAGGTGAGCCGGTGATGAACCAGTACACGCCGCGCTTGCCGGACAAGAAGCTGGCGGCGCGCGTGATCGGGATCTACGGCCGCCTGTTCGACACCGCGCGCTACGCCGCGGCGGGCCAGCCGGCGTACGAAGGCGAAGCCGGCCGCTACACGGTGCTGTCGATCAACAAGGGCAAGAAGGACGGCATCGAGCCCGGCCACGTGCTCGCGCTGTTCCGCGCCGGAGTCTCCATACCCGATCCGGAAGCCGGCGTGTCGCGCGACCGCGCGCGCCAGATCCGCCTGCCCGACGAACGCTACGGCGTCGTGTTCGTGTTCCGCACCTTCGACTCGGTGTCGTACGCACTGGTGATGGAAAGCTCGCGCCCGGTCCAGACCGCCGACTCGCTGCGCACGCCCTGAACGCACCCAACCGGCACACCCGCCAGTCGGCCGCGGTAACCGTGCCGGCGCAGGACTGATGCGCATCGAGTCCGACCTCGCCGGCTGGCTGGACCTCTCGCTGGCGCCCGGCGTCACTGCAACCCGCCTGCGGGCGCTGCTCAGCGCGTTCGGACTGCCCGCGCAGGTGCTGGCCTGCACGCGCGCCCAGCTGGAGAAGATCGTTCCCCCCGAGGTCGCCTCGTCCATCCGCGCGGGCGGCAGGGAAGCGGCCGTGCAGCAGGCACTCGAATGGGCCTCGGCCGACGGGCACTGGATACTGACGCTGGCCGACGCGGCCTACCCGCAGCAATTGCTGCAGATCAGCGACCCGCCTCCGGTGCTGTACGTGCGCGGCGACCCGGCGCGCCTGTCGGCACAGTGCCTGGCCGTGGTCGGCAGCCGCAATGCCACCGCGCAGGGCGAGAGCAACGCCGAGAACTTCTCCAGGGCGTTGTCGGATGCCGGACTGACCATCGTCAGCGGCCTTGCGATGGGCATCGACGCGGCCGCGCACCGCGGCGGCCTGGCCGGGGCGAGTTCCAGCGTCGCGGTCATCGGCACCGGCGCGGACATCGACTACCCGCGCCAGAACGCGCGCCTTGCGGCGCAGCTGGAGGAGCGCGGCGCCGTCGTCTCCGAGTACGCGCTGGGCACGCCGCCCGCCGCGCACAACTTTCCGCGCCGCAACCGCCTGATCGCCGGGCTGTCGCGCGGCTGCCTGGTGGTCGAGGCGGCGCTCGGTTCGGGCTCGCTCACCACCGCGCGCATGGCGGCGGACCAGGGCCGAGAGGTCTACGCCATACCCGGCTCTATCCATTCGCCGCTGTCGCGCGGTTGCCATGCCCTGATCAGGAACGGCGCGAAGCTCGTCGAAACGGCGCAGGACGTCGTGGAGGAACTGGGCATGGCCACGGCCAGGACCGCACCCACCCGGTCTGCTGCGAAGCCCAAAGTATCGTCCCCGGAACACAAGCTCCTACTACATGTTGGGTACGACCCGTGCGATGTGGCAACCATCGCGCACCGCGCCGGCTTGACGCCACAGGCGGTATCGGCCATGCTTCTGCAACTCGAACTCGAGGGCAAGGTGGCGGTTCTCCCGGGAGGCCGCTACCAGAGAACCGAGAGAGGCCCTTAAGAAAACGACATGTTCGAAGTCCTCGTCTACCTCTTCGAGAACTACTACCAGGCCGACCAGTACCCGGACCATGACACGCTGAGCCGCAAGCTCACCGCGGCCGGCTTCGAGGGTGACGACATCAGCGACGCGCTGGATTGGCTCAAGGGCCTGGTATCGCGCGACGACGACGGCTTCCCCGAAGTGCTGGATGCGAGCGACGCCCACCGCACCTGGGCCGATCGCGAGGTCGACAAGCTGTCGGCGGAGTCGCGCGGCTTCCTGATGTTCCTGGAATCCGCGGGCGTGCTGACTCCCGCGCTTCGCGAAGTGATACTCGACCGCGCCATGGCGCTGACCGACGAGCGCGTCGGACTGGACCGGTTCAAGGTGATCGTGCTGATGGTGCTGTGGACCCGCCGCGGCTCGGTCGACGGACTCATCCTGGACGAGTTGCTGCCCGACGGCGAGACGCGGCAGGTGCATTGAAACCCGCGCGCGGATGCGCGCGCCAACACCGGTCGAACCACGGATTGCACCGGCAACGGGCATCCTTCCTTGCTTCCGCGCCTCCGTTACGCTTATCATCCGACGCTTTCCGCGCCGCCCCCACCCCGGGACATGGCGGCGCAGCATGCATTTCCGCGCCCTTGTCCAAGAAACTGATCATTGCAGAGAAGCCTTCCGTCGCCGGCGACATCGCCCGCGCGCTGGGGGGCTTCACGCGCCACGGCGACTATTACGAAAGCGACGGCTACGTGCTGTCGTCGGCGATCGGCCACCTCGTGGAGATCGCCGCGCCCGAGCAGTACGACGTCAAGCGCGGCAAGTGGTCGTTTGCCAACCTGCCCGTAATCCCGCCGCACTTCGACCTGCGCCCGATCGAGCGCACCGAGGACCGGCTGAAGGTGCTGCAGCGCCTGATCAAGCGCAAGGACGTGACCGGGCTGGTGAACGCCTGCGACGCGGGGCGCGAGGGCGAGCTGATCTTCCGCTACATCGTGCTGCACGCCGAGACCAAGAAGCCGATCGAGCGCCTGTGGCTGCAGTCCATGACCCAGGGTGCGATCCGCGACGGCTTCGCGCAGTTGCGCAGCGACAAGTCCATGCTGCCGCTGGCCGACGCCGC
>CAIVVS010000062.1 GCA_903909415.1 uncultured Pseudomonadota bacterium
CAGCAGCGCGGACCACTGGTAGTAGTCCACCGCGCCGCCGACCTCCAGCACCGAGGGGAGCAGCGTGTGGTACTTCACGTCCAGGATGCGCGCGGTGTTGTCGGCGCGCTCCAGGAAGGTGGCGATGCGGATGAAGCTGTAGCCCTCGTCGCGCAGCATGGTGCCGTAGGTGATGCCGCGGAACAGCTGCGAGCGGGTCTTCACCCACTCGAAGAACTCGGACACGCCCTGCGCCTCGATCGCGGCGTAGGTGGCGCTGCGCATCTCGATCCAGGTCCCGTTCAGGCATTCCCACATCTCGGCCGACAGCGCGCCGCGCTGGGCACGGCCGTTCTCGCGCGCGGTCTGGATCGCGGAGTACACGGAGGACGGGTTGTCGGCGTCGAGCACCATGTAGCGCAGCACGCTCTCGGCGGACAGGTCCTTGTAGCGCTCGTAGTAGTCGGTCACCAGCCCGGTCACCACCAGCGGCACCACCCAGGGCTCGGCCCACTTCTCGCCCGGCCCCATCACGCGGTAGGGCAGCAGCGACATGCGGTAGGTCACGTCTAGCATGCGCGCGACGTTCTCTGCCCGCTCCATGTAGCGGGCCATCCAGTAGAGGTCGTTGGCGGTGCGCGAGAGCATGGCGTCAGCGGTCCAGTATCCAGGTGTCCTTGGTCCCGCCGCCCTGCGACGAGTTGACCACCAGCGACCCTTCCTTGAGCGCGACCCGCGTCAGCCCCCCCGGGACGATCTTGACGTCGCGTCCGGACAGCACGAAGGGGCGCAGGTCGATGTGGCGCGGCGCGATGCCCGCGTCGACGAAGGTCGGGCAGGTGGACAGCGCAAGCGTCGGCTGGGCGATGTACTTGTCGGGTGCGGCGAGGATGCGGTCGCGGAACTCGTCGCGCTGCGCCTGCGTGGCGGCCGGCCCGATCAGCATGCCGTAGCCGCCCGAGCCGTGCGTTTCCTTGACCACCAACTCGTGCAGGTGGCCGATCACGTACTGCAGGTCGTCGCGCAGGCGGCAGTCGTAGGTGGGCACGTTGGACAGGATGGGCTTCTCGCCGAGGTAGAACTCGATCATCTTCGGCACGTAGGGGTAGACCGCCTTGTCGTCGGCGATGCCCGTACCCACCGCGTTGGCCAGGGTCACGTGGCCGGCGCGGTACACGGCCATCAGGCCGGCAACGCCCAGCATGGAATCGGCGCGGAACACGCGCGGGTCGAGGAAGTCGTCATCCACCCGGCGGTAGATCACGTCCACCTTCTGCGGGCCGCGCGTGGTGCGCATCCAGACGTAGTCGTCGCGCACGAACAGGTCCTGGCCCTCGACCAGTTCGATGCCCATCTGCTGCGCGAGGAAGGTGTGCTCGAAATAGGCGCTGTTGTAGGCGCCCGGTGTGAGCAGCACCACCGTCGGGTTGGCGACGTTGTTGGGCGCCATCGCGCGCAGGTTCTCAAGCAGCAGGTAGGGGTAGTGGTCCACCGGCGCCACGCTCTGCCGGCCGAACAACTCCGGGAACAGCCGCATCATCATCTTGCGGTTCTCGAGCATGTAGGACACGCCCGAGGGCACGCGCAGGTTGTCCTCGAGGATGAAGAACTGCGGCTGGCCGCCCTCGCCGTCGGCGCGCACCACGTCCACGCCGGCGATGTGCGCGTACACGTCCCCGGGCACGTCCACGCCCTGCATCTGCGCGCGGTACTGGCTGTTCTGCAGCACCATGGCCTCGGGGATGAGTCCGGCGCGAAGGATGTCCTGGCCGTGGTACACGTCGCGCAGGAAGGCGTTGAGCGCGCGCACCCGCTGCTTGAGCCCGGCCTCTAGCAGGCGCCACTCGTCCTGCGGGATCACGCGCGGCACGATGTCGAAGGGGATCAGGCGCTCGGTGCCGCCCTCGTCGCCGTACACGGTGAAGGTGATGCCGACGCGATGGAAGGCCATCTCGGCCTCGCGCCGCTTCTGGCGGATGCGGTCCTCGGGCATGGCGGCCAGCCAGTCGGCAAAGGCCGCATAGTGCGGGCGCAGCCCGCCACCGGCCGCGTGCATCTCGTCGAAGAATGTCATGGATGGAACTGTCCGCTGTGGCATGGCCTGAAGTAACCGGATCCGTCGCAACGCCTATGCCAAATGACATAAACCGCTGTTTTTATTGAATTATTACACCTTCTGCCGAACTCCACCCCCGGCAATCGCACCAACCGGGGGCCGCGCCGCCCCGTCACGGGGCGCCGGGGCATGTGGCAAGCAGCCGGTCAGCCTGACTGCAGGGCCGCCTTGCGCTTGCCGTCCACGGCAGCGATCAGGCGGTCCCAGGCCTGGCTGAACTGCGCCAGGCCCTCGGCCAGCAGGGCGTCGGTCACGGGTTCCAGGGCAATGCCGCGCGCAGCCAGTGCGGCGAGCAGGTCGCGCTGGCCTTGCTCGTCCTCCAGCAGCGTGTCGCCGCGCACCACGCCGTGATCGCGGAAAGCGGCCAGGGTCGCCGGCGGCAGCGTGTTGACGGTATGCGGGCCAACCAGTTCTTCCACATAGATGACGTCGCGGTAGGCCGGGTTCTTCGCGCTGGTGCTGGCCCACAGCAGGCGCTGCGGGCGCGCGCCGTGCGCGGCCAGCGCCTTGAAACGCGGGCCGGCGGCGAGGGCGCGGAAATGCGCGTAGGCCAGGCGCGCGTTGGCGATCGCCGCGCGCCCCGCCAGTGGCGCATCGGAAGCAGCGAGGCGCGCATCCACCGCGGCGTCGATGCGCGAGACGAAAAAGCTCGCGACGCTGGCAACGCCCTCCACCGGCAGACCGCGCGCGGCGCGCGCCTCCAGGCCCGCCAGCCAGGCCTCGGCCACCGCCTCATAGGCAGGCCGCGCGAACAGCAAGGTCACGTTGACGTGGATACCCTCCTCGATGAGCACCCGCAATGCGGCCACGCCGGCCGGCGTGCCGGGCACCTTGATCATCAGGTTCGGCCGGCCGACCGCGCGCCACAGTCGCCGCGCCTCTTCCAGCGTGCCCGCCGTGTCGTTGGCCAGCGCCGGGGCGACCTCCAGGCTCACGAAACCATCGACGCCCGCGCTGGCCGAGTGCACCGGCGCGAAGGCATCGGCGGCATCGCGTATGTCGGCCACGGCCAGGGCCTCGCAGATCGCCGCCGCGTCCAGGCCGCGGCGCGCGAGTCCCGCGATGGCCGGGTCGTAGTCCGCGCCCGAGGCGATCGCCTTCTCGAAGATCGCGGGGTTGGAGGTGAGCCCGAGCAGGCCATCGTCGCGGACCATGCGGGAGAGTTCTCCCGATTGCAGCAGCTTGCGCTCGATGAAGTCCAGCCAGATCGACTGGCCGCGTTCGGTGAGTTGCCTGAGCGTGTTGCTGGTTGCGGTCATGTTCATGGCCGGTGGATGGGATGCGGTGGACGGCTGCGGACGGGGCAGCATGATGCCCCAAAGCGCAACAAGGGTCTACCGCGGGTGGGGCCCGGCCAGCCCCGGTGTAAGCTGCCCGTCCCGCATTCCTGCCGCATCGCACGACAACCATGTCCACCCTGCGCGACGTCCTCGACTGGCTGTACCGCGAACCGCCCCCGCCGGGGGTACGCGAACGGGCCAGGCTGCTGTTGCTCGATACCCTTGGTTGCGCCGCGGCCGGGCTGCGCGCGCCGGAGGTGTCGGCCCTGGTGCGCGCCTCGGTGGCACTGGAGCCGGGCACGGTGCGCTGGCCGGGCATGCGCGAGGGCCTGTCCGCCAGCGCCGCCGCGTTCACCGGTGCCATCGCCGCCTGCCGGGACGAAGCCTGCGAGGGCCTCGCGCGGGCGCACGGCAGGCCGGGCATCGCCACCATCGCCGCCGCCGTGCCGCTGGCGCTGCGCCGCGGCGCGACGCTGGACGCGCTGCTGGACGCGCTGGTGGCGGGTTACGAAGTGGCCGGGCGGCTGGGCGAAGTGATGCGCATACGGCCCGGCATGCACGTGGACGCGACCTTCCCCAGCTTCGGCGCGGCCACCGCAGCGGCGCGTTTGCTGGGGCTGGGCGCGCGCGGCGCCGACGCCGCGGTGCAGATAGCGGCCAGCCAGCTCCCCGCCAGCCTCTACCTGCCGATCCGCGAAGGCGCGGATTCGCGCAACACCTTCCTCGGCCACGCGGCGATGCTCGGCCTGCAGTCCGCCATGTCGGTGCAGGCGGGCATGCGCGCGCCCGCGGATGCGGTCGGTGAGGCGCAGCGCATCGTGCTCGGCCACGCCGGCCTGCCCGCGCTCGCGCCGGTGGGCGAGTGGCTGCTGCCCCAGGGCTACATCAAGCCCTGGGCCGCGGTGCGCCACGTGCACTATGGCGCGGCGGGCGCGCTGGCGCTGCGCGCCCGCCTCCCGGATCCGGCGGCGGTGACGTCGGTGCACCTTTCCATCTACGAGGAAGCGACCATCTATTGCGCCAACCGGGCGCCGCAGACCGCGATACAGGCGCAGTTCAGCCTGAGCTGGGGCATCGCAGCCATGCTGGTCCTGGGCGACCTCGGGCCCGAGGCCTTCGCCGCGGAAGCGCTCGCCGATGCGCGCATCCGGCGGATCGAATCGCTGGTGACGGTCAGCGCCGATCCGGGCTTGGGGGCCTCGGGCAAGCGCAGTGCGCTGCTGAAGGTCGGCGCCGCCGGCACGGCGCACGAGCATCGCGTGGAACGGGTACCCGGCGATCCGGGCGCCGCGATGCCGGCCGGCGACGTGATGGCGAAATTCCGTCGCTATGCGACGCCAACCCTGGGGGACACGGCGGCAGATGCGCTGGCCGCGGCCGTCACGGCCGGTCCCGGTGACGCGTCGCTTGCCGGGATGTGGTGATCCGCGCCAGCCGCCTGCGCGCGCCTAGCGGCGCGGGGCCGGCAGGAACTGGATGTCGCCGTAGTAGGCGTGCGCCTGTTCCTCCGTGTTGTCGGTGTCGGTCAACACCGCCACGCTGACCAGGCGGCCCGGTTCCTCGCCGAAGGCGCGGCGGAAATCCTCGACGATGTTGCGCGTTTCCTCCCGCCACTGGCCGAGGCGGTCCTTGCCCGACTCGGCGACGATCATCTTGATGCGCGCGGTATGCAGGTTGGGCAGCAGCGTGCCCACCGGCGCCCGGTTCTCCCAGATGTACATCAGCGTCGCATAGGGCAGGTCGACCCCGGTCATCAACCGCAACTGGGTGGCGAACATCTTGTCGCTGAAGTCGAACCGGTTCTTGTCGCCCTCGAACGTCAGGACCAGCCGCACCGGCGAGTCCTCGGCGTGGCGCTTGGTGTTGTCGGCGGACGGAATCAGCTCCTGGACCTTCCAGCGCCAGCGGATGACCGGAAACCGGTTGGCGTCCAGGTTCAGGTCGTGGACCAGCCCGGAAGCCGACGCGTCGGCCTTGGCCCGGACCACGGTGCGCCCGTCCTGGTGCACCAGCTGGTACTCGGTGCGCCGCTTGAAGCGGCTGAGCGACCAGACCCGCCATCCCGGCGGCAGGTCGCCGCCATCCTTGGCGGCCGAGAAGCGGGACGGCCCCTGGATGGACACCGCCTCGGGTTGATCCGGCCCGGACTCCCTCACCGGCACCGCGCACCCGGCGAGCAGCGACAGCAGGAACAGGCAGGCGAACGGGCGCGGGGACGCGCGAAAAGGTCGGTTCATGCGACTGCCGGCGAAGGGGCGTGAAGCGGGGAGCCCGATGGTAGCCCGGCGTGACATCAACTCCAAGCAAGGTTTCGCATGGATCGCGCGCCTCAGTGCTGCGTCGCACCAGCCGCCAGGACGCCGAGGGCGCTCGATGCCGCAGGGCCGGGCCCGCACTTGCCGGCCTGGCAATTGAAGCGGTAGTAGCGGTCGTTGAGGAAGAAGGTGACGTCATCCAGGTCGTTGCGCGTCCAGGCCACCCCTGCCTCGCGGCCCCAGCGCTCGACCTGCACGCGGATCGCCGCATAGTCGGGCGCGCGGCGTGCCTGGCGCAGGTGCACGCTGCGGCTGTGGCAGGCGGTGCAACTTGATTCGTACAGCATGCGCCCGCGATCGAGGTCCGCGGCATGCAGCGGCGCGGCGGTGGCGAGGACCAGCAACAGGATGGCACGCAGCATGGCGTTCTCCGGACTTGGGGTGCCCCATGTTCACCGCGCCCGGCCCGGGCGGTATTGACCTCCATCAAGCGCGGATAGTCCCGCCATGCCGGCTGCCGCCGGATATGGGGCCACCGGAAACCCTTACAATCCCGCCCATGAAACCGCCACTTGCCCGCGCCCGCACAACCGACCGCACGGCGGGATCGCCCGACGCGGGCGCGCCGGCCGGCCGCTGACGCGATGGGCTGGGTGCGCATGGCCAGGCTGCGCGTGTCGCAGGTGTCGGCCAAGGACCTCGCGGCAGTGGGCCTTCCGGCCCTGGCGCTGATCGCCGGCGCGTTCTGGCTCGCCGCGCAGTTCATCAAGCCCGCGCCGCCCAAGCGCCTGGTCCTGTCCACCGGCACCGAGGAAGGCGCGTACCACGCCTTCGGGCTGCGTTACCGCGACGCGCTCGCGCGCGAGGGCATCACCGTCGAGCTCAGGCCGTCCTCCGGCTCGGTCGAGAACATGAGCCGCCTGCGTGATCCCGACGGCGACGTGGACGTGGCCTTCGTGCAATCGGGGCACGACCGCGCCGACGAGGATTCAGGCCTGGTCGGGCTGGGGTCGATCTACTACGAGCCGGTCTGGGTGTTCTACCGCGGCGAGAACATCGTCGACAAGCTCGCCCAGCTCAAGGGCAAGCGCCTGGCGGTGGGCGCGGCGGGCAGCGGGACCCGGCAGCTGGCGGCCCGCCTTCTGGAGATCAACGAGGCCGTCGGCCCACCCACGCAACTGGTGCCGCTGGGCGGACTGAACGCCGCGCTCGCGCTCAAGCGCGGCGAAGTCGACGCGGTTTTCCTCGTCGGGCCAGCGGAGATACCGGCCGTGCGCATCCTGCTGTTCGAGAAGAACGTGCGCCTGATGAGCTTCGTGCGCGCCCCGGCCTACACCCGCCTGCTGCGCTCCATCTCCGCGGTCAGCGTGCCGCAGGGCGCGATCGACCTGGTGCACGACGTGCCCTCCCGCGACACGCTGCTGCTCGCCCCCACGGCGATGCTGGTGGCGCGTGAGGACACCCACCCCGCGCTGGTCGACCTGCTGATGCAGGCGATGACCGAAGTCCACGGACAGCCGGGCGTGTTGCAGGCCCTGGGCGAGTTCCCGAACACGCGCTCGCCGGATTTCCCGCTCAGCAAGGAAGCGCAGCGCTACTACAAGTCCGGGCCGCCCTTCCTGCAGCGTTACATGCCGTTCTGGGCCGCCACGCTGGTGGACCGCATCTTCGTCATGCTGCTGCCGCTGATCGCGGTGCTGCTGCCCGTGATGAAGGTCGCGCCCATGCTCTACACCTGGCGGATACGCTCCAAGATCTACCGCTGGTATGGCGAGCTGAAGTACCTGGAGCACGAGATCCGCCATGACTTCGACCCCGACCGCCATGCGGGCTACAACAAGCGGCTGGACGAGCTGGAGGCGAAGGCCAACACCAGGCCGATACCCTTGGCATTCACCGACCAGGTCTACACGCTGCGCACCCACATCGGCATGGTGCGCGGCATTCTCGACAGGTTGCGGCCTCCCTCCCGGGGGCCGGTCACTGAGGACACGCCATGAAAGCCAGCAAGCGCTCCCTGTTCCGCGCAGCAGTCATCGCAACCTCGCTGGGCCTGGCGGCCACCTGGGGCGGCGCACAGGCGCAGTCCTGGCCTTCCAGGACCGTCCGCATCGTGGTTCCGTACCCGGGCGGCGGCGGGGTGGACGTGCTGGCGCGCGTGCTTGCCAACCAGCTGGGCCCGCAATGGGGCCAGTCGGTCGTGGTGGACAACCGCCCCGGCGCCAACACCATCCTCGGCACCGAGGCGGTGGGACGCGCCGCGCCGGATGCCTACATGCTGCTGTTCACCACGGATGCGACCTTCACCATCAACCCGCACCTCTACGCGAAGCTGCCTTACGACCCGGTCAAGGATTTCGCGCCGATCACCATGCTGGTGAGTTTCGCGCAGCTGATGGTCGCCAATACCGCGCTGCCGGCCAATACCCTGCGCGAGCTGATCGCCCTGGCCAAGGCCAGGCCGGGCAGCATCGCCTACGGCTCCTACGGCGCGGGCAGCCAGTCGCACCTGGCGACCGAAATGCTCAAGAACCGCGCCGGCATCGACCTGCAGCACGTGCCCTACAAGGGCCTGCAGCCAGCGATCACCGCGGTCATGGCGGGCGAGATCCCGCTGTCGTGGTCGGGCGTGGCCTCGTCCCAGGGACTGATACGCGCGGGAAAGCTCAAGCCCATCGCCATCGGGGGCAGCAAGCGCGCCGCCCAGCTGCCCGACACGCCCACCTTCGCCGAACTCGGCTTTCCCGACGTGGACTCGAACGTCTGGTTCGGCATGCTGGCGCCGGCCGGCACGCCGCGCGACATCGTCGAGCGCATCAACCGCGACACCCTCAGGCTGATGGCCGATCCGGGTTTCCGCGAGAAGGAAATCACCGCCAAGGGCTATGACTACGCCGGACTGGGCCCGGACGAGTTCCGCGCCTACATCGCGAAGGAACTGGCCTCGCGGCGCGAGGCGGTGCGCATCTCGGGCGCCAAGGCGGAGTGAGCGCCGGCCGGGCGCGCCCGGCCGGCCTTCAGCCGAAGAATTCGCGCAGCAGCGCGTTCACCTTGCCGGGATCCTCGATCTCCGGCAGGTGGCCCAGCCCTTCCAGCTTCACCAGCCGGCCGTCCGGAAGCAGCGGCGCCAGCACGTAGGCGTTGAGTTCGCCGGGATTCACCCGGTCGTCCGTTCCCTGCAGCAGCAGCACCGGCATGGTGATGCGCGGCGCGAGGTCGGGCGTATAGAGGTCGCCGGACCGGAAACGCACCGCCTGCAGCATGCCCGCCGCGTTGCTGGCACGCAGCACCGCACGCATCATCTCGACGTTCTCCGGCGGCGTCGCCTTGCCCACCAGGTGCGACAGGTCGGCGCTGCCGAACCGCCACGAGCCCTGCTCGATCGCGCGCGCCCGGCCGATCAGGTAGGCGCGTCGCTCCTCGGACAGGCTCCTCTGGCCTATGCCGGTGCCGGTCAGCGCGACCCGCTCCACGCGCGCGGCATGCATGGCGGCGACGCATTGCGCCACCGCCGAGCCGAACGAATTGCCGACCAGGCCGAAGCGCTGGACGCCCAGCGAATCGGCAAGGTCGATCACGGCGTCGGCGTAGTCCTGCCCGCCCGGCGTCTCGGCCAGCAGCTTGTCGGTGAGCATGTAGCCCGGTGCGTTCCATCCGATGACGCGCCAGCGGTCGGACAAGGCCGCGTACTGGAAGCGCCAGTGCATGGAGTTGCCGCCCAGCCCGTGCAGCAGCAGCAGTGCCGGCGCGTCCGGAGGACCGGCTTCCATGTAGCTGAGGCGATCGCCGGCGTAACGCGCGCGCGATGCCTCCGGCACCGGCGCGAAGCGCAGTTCCGGCAGGGGCGGAAGCGCGCTCACTTTGACGCAGGCAGGTCGGCGGTCATGCGATCGACCCAGGCGGCTGGCGCCGACGGCATGGAGCGCAACTCGGCCGCCGCCTGCTCGCGCGTCTGCATCACGCTGGCGATCACGGCGGGCCTGTCCCCGGCCGCCGGCTGCACGCAGGCCTCCAGGCGCACGCCGTTCGGGTCGAAGAAGTAGATCGAGCGCAGGCCCGGCAGGATGTCGATCGGGCCATCGAAGGCGACACCCTCGGCCGTCAGGCGCGCGCACAGCCCGTCAAGCTGGGCGGGCGTGACCGCGAATGCGCAGTGCTGCATGCCACCGATCGCGTCGCGCCTCGCCGCCGGCTCGGCCTTGGGCGGAATCTCGAAGAACGCCAGCAGCGAGTCGTTGCCCATGTCGAAGAAATAGTGGCGGATGGTCTCGTAGGGGGGATTGCCGCGGTTGCCGGGCCCGGTGCCCAGGCCCGCGGGCACCTTCATCGCATGCACCAGCGGCATGCCGACGATGCGCACGTAGAAGTCCGTGGTGAGCCGCATGTCCTCGGTGGTCAGCGCGAGGTGGTGCACACCACGCGTGCCTGCCGTTCCTGAATACGTCGTGCTCATTGCTGCTCCTTCTGCCGCGTTACGCCGTCCGGCGCGGCGGGATCGTTCCCGTCGGCGCGCGCGGCCAGCTTGAAATACAGGTCGTTCAGGTCCGGGCGCGCCGACATCTGGCCAGTCTCCTCGTGCAGCACGATGCGCCCCTTGACCATCACGTAGGCGCGCGTGGCGAATGCCAGCGCGATGTCGAGCTTCTGCTCGACGACCAGCAGCGTCAAGCCGCTGGCGCGCAGCACGTCCAGCGCGCGGCGGATCTCGGCCACCACCATCGGCGCGAGGCCGAGGAAGGGCTCGTCCAGCAGCAGCATGCGTGGCGCCGACATCAGCGCGCGGCCGATGGCGACCATCTGCTGCTCGCCGCCGGACAGGGTTCCGGCGCGCTGGTGGCGCCGCTCGGCCAGCCTCGGAAACAGGGTGAACACATGGTCGAACTGCTCGGCCAGCGACATGCCTGCCGAAGCATCCAGGCGCAAGGCACCCAGGCGCAGGTTGTCCTCCACCGTGAGGGGCGCGAAGATCAGCCGTCCCTCCGGGACCAGCGCGAGCCCGCCCGCCACGATTCGGTGGCTGGGCCAGTCGCCGATCTCGGCCCCGTCCAGCCGGATCGATCCCCGGCGCAGGCGCGAGGTGCCGGTGATGGCGGCCAGCAGGGTCGACTTGCCCGCCCCGTTCGGGCCGAGCAGGGCCACCGTCTCGCCGCTGGCCACCTCGATCGTCGCGCCGTGCACCACCTCGATGGCGCCCAGCCCCGCATGGACGCCCTCAAGCCGCAGCATGGCCCTCTCCTCCGCTCGCCGCGGCCCGCGCCGCCCCGGTGTTGCCTAGGTAGGCATCCAGCACCGCCGGGTCCGCCTGCACCTGCCGGGGCGTGCCCTCGGCGATCTTGCGGCCGAAATTGAGCACCACCACGCGGTCGGCAAGGCGCATGAGGAAATGCATGTCGTGCTCGATCAGGAGCACCGCGATGCCGCGCGCGGCGATGCCGCGGATGATGTCGGCGAGCCGGTCGCACTCCGTCGGCGTGAGGCCGGCGGCGGGCTCGTCGAACAGCATCAGGCGGGGCTCGCCAGCCAGCGCGCGCGCCGTCTCCAGCAGCCGCCCTTGGCCGAACGACAGGGCCGACACGTCGGCATCGCGGAACTCGGACAAGCCGACGAACTCCACCAGTTCGCCGGCGCGGCGCAGCGCCTCTGCCTCGGCGCGCCGCGATGCGGCGCCGGACAGCAGCACGTTCCACAGGCCGCCTCCCTCGCGCGAGGACAGGCGCACGTGCATGCCCACCATCACGTTCTGCGTGACCGACATGCCCTGGAATGGCATGTTGTGCTGGAAGGTGCGCAGAATGCCGTGCGCCGCGACCTGGTGCGGCGGCAGGCCGGTGATCGGCTCGCCGGCGAAGCGCATTCCTCCCTCGCTGGGCTGGAGCGCTCCCGCGATCATCGAGAACGTGGTGCTCTTGCCCGCGCCATTGGGCCCGATCAGGCCGAGGATCTCCCCCTCGCGCAGGTCGAAGTCCAAGCCCGACACGGCCTGCAGGCCGCCGAATCGCTTGCCCAGGCCGCGCACCTCGAGCAGCACCGCGCCGCTCATCGCATGCCTCCCTGCCCGGCAGTGCCGCGCAGCCGGTCGAGCAGCGCGACCAGCCCGCGCGGCTGGAACAGCACCGCAACCACCATCAGCACGCCGAACACGATCGCGTGGTGGTGGCCGATCAGCGGCGACAGCACGAAGGGCAGCAGGTAGAGCAGCACGGCACCCAGCACCGCGCCGCCAGGCCGCCCGGCGCCGCCGACGATCACCATGAACAGCAGCAGGAAGGCGTTCTCCAGCCCGAAGATCGGCGGATTCACCGTGTTGTCGACGAAGGCGTAGACCATCCCGGCCAGGCCGGCGAGCGCGCTGGTGATGGCATAGGCCAGCACCTTGGTGCGCACCACGTTCACGCCCATCGCGGCGGCGGCCTCCGGGTTGTCGCGCACCGCGCGGCACGCGCGGCCGAACCAGGATCGCTCCAGGCGGGACAACACCGTCCACGTGCCCATCAGCAGCAGCACGATCACCACGGTGTACCAGGGCCCGGTCACGCGCCAGCCGAACACGGGGGGAAGCTGGTAGTTGGCCAGCCCGCCCGTTCCCCCGGTGACCGCGCCGCCCTCGTTCAGCACCACGACGAACAACTGCGCGAACGCCAGCGTCGCCAGCGCCAGGTAGAAACCCTCCAGCCGCGTGGCCGGGATGGCCACCGCCAGCGCGAGCAGGCCGCACAGGGCCACGCAGGCCAGCACCGCCAGCGGAAGGGGCAGGCCCACCTGGAAGGCGAGGATCACGATGCCATAGGCGCCTATGCCGTAGAACGCGAAGTGCGAGAACGCGATCTGTCCAGAAATGCCGAACAGGAAGTTGTACCCGAGCGCCAGTGCGATCCACAGCAGCAACTTGCGGTACACGTCGTTCTGGTAGTCGCCGAGCACGAAGGCGAGCGCGCACAGCGCCGCGGCCACCCCGAGCTGGCGCAGCAGCGCGCTCA
>CAIVVS010000063.1 GCA_903909415.1 uncultured Pseudomonadota bacterium
ATGCGCGGATGAACGCGCTGTCGAGCTCGCCCACGCTGCGCCGGGCAAACGCCCAGCGCTCACCGGCCGTGATGTTCTGCAGCTCCCATTCGTTGAGCTGCTGGTGGTTGGTGATATGCGCGGGGATGAGACCGGCGGCTTCGTCGGGGTCGAGCGGTGTGGCGCCGTCCGGATACTCGAAGTTCATTCCCAGAGCTTGCGCGGGCTGCCCTGCAGCAGCGACTCGGCCAGCAGCTTGCGCTGGCGGTCCATGCCTTCGGCGGCGACGTCCTGCGCCTCCAGCGCCATCGACCGGCCGGTGGGCGCGAGTAGTTCGCCCGCCAGCGCATGCGCACGCGCCTGGCGCACGGCATCGAGCGAGCCGCCGCGCGGCACGAGTGCGTACACCACCGTGCAGTCCATCGCCCGCGCCAGCCGGTCGAGGCTGTCGAGGGTGATGCGGCGGCGTGCTTCGGCGGCTTCCATGGCTTGGACGGTGGAGCGGCTCACGCCCATGCGCGCGGCGAGCTGCGCCCCGGTCATGCCGAGGGCGCGTCGCACGGCGCTGACCCAGCCGCCCCGGGGAGCGGCGCCCACCTCAGGCGTGGGGAAGTGCGACAAGGCATCGGAGAGTTGGAGCCGGGAATGGGCGGCGTGGCGGGTAGACATGATTTGATGTGTTTGGGCAGCAGATCAGGTGATTATCGATGCTTAAAAGCAGCAAAGTCAAACTGCTTTGATGCTCAAAAACATCAATCTCTGACGCCCCAGCCGCCTATCAAAAGATTTATCAATTAAAACAGCAAGTTATCCTGATTTAGGGGCGTTTTGTGGCAAAAGCAAAGTCGCTGGATTCCCGCTTTCGCGGGAATGACGCCGTGCGGGTGTGTGACACCTCACCGGATGTTGGGGAACGGCAACGACGCTGGGTTCCCGCTTTCGCGGGAATGACGGGGTGCCTAGGTCACTACCGCGAAGCCGGAAACGACGGCGCACACCTCGGTCATTCCCGCGAAAGCGGGAATCCAGTGTCTTTTGCAGCCGGGAACGACGGTGGGTTTGGGCTTCGACTCCGCAGGCCTGGCGGCAAGCCACTTCAGCGCAGCAGGGCCTGCGCCAGCGAAGCCGGGGAGTGGATCTGAACGCCCGCGATGCGCTTGCCGTACCAATGGCCGAAATGGGTCTTGTCGCCGGTGACGAGTGCGTCGCACTTCAGGCGGATCGCAGCACCGAGCACGGGGCGGTCCTTCTCCGGCAACTGGCTGGCGATGTCGGGCAATGCGGCACTTGGCTGCGCCGGCGCCAGGTGGATCGCCGACAGCAATGTCTCCAGATCGTGTACGGCCGCGGGGAACTTGGCGTGGATGTTCCGCCGCGCCTCCTCGGCCACAAATCCGTCCGCCCAGAGCGTGTGACCGGCATCCGCAAGCAAGGCCAGCAACTGACGCACGGCGCCCGCGCTCTTGGCCGCAGAGAACAGGATGTTGGCGTCGAGGAAAATCCGCATGGTCCCGCGCCTGCTCCAGTCCCGGCCGGCGCGACGGATCAGCGCGCGCGGCGGCGCGTGCGGGCTTTCGGCTTGGCCGCCAGTACCTTGGCGAGTTCCGCCTCCGCCGCGTCGAACTCGCGGACCCGCTGCTCGCCGTAGACCTCCAGCGGGAGCGTGACCGCCGGTCGCAACAGCAAGCCTTCCGGCGTGGTCTCCGCGATCAACTGGTCATCGGCGCGGATGCCCATGGCCGCGCGCAGTTTCGCCGGGAGGGTAACCAGGCCGCGGCTGGTGACGGTGAGGGTGGCTTTCATGCTAACAGTATGGCCGAAATGCAGAATTGCTGCAATTCGGCCAAAAGCAAAGTCGCTGGGTTCCCGCTTTCGCGGGAACGACGGTGTGCGGGTGCGTGCCAGCTCGCCGGATCGCGGCAACCCTGGGCCCGGTCATTCCCGCGAAAGCGGGAATCCAGTGTCGTTCGCCAATGGGCTACTGAAGTGGTATCCCCGCCTTCTCGATCAGCGCCTTGAACTTGGGCGCATCGGCCAGGATGCGGGCGCGCAGTTGGTCCGGTCCCGCGGGGCGGGCCTCGAAGCCGGCGGCGAGCGCCTTTTCCTTCGCCTCGGGCCGGGCCAGTGCCTTGGCGGCTTCCGCGGCGAGGCGCTGCACGATGTCGGCAGGCAGGCCTGCCGGGCCGAACAGCGCGAAGATGCTCTCCACCGCGAAGTCCGGGTAGCCGGACTCCATCATGGTGGGCACGTTGGGCAGGCCGGGCCAGCGCGCGGTGCCGGTGACGGCCAGTCCCGTGAGGCGCCCGGACTCCACCAGGCCCTGCGCCGGCGGCACGGCGGTGGACGAGGCATCGATGGACTTGCCCAGCACCGCCTGCACCGCGAGGCCGGCGCCGGCATAGGGCACCTGGGTGTAGCTGATGCCGCCCTGGACCATCAGCAGTTCGCTGGCGATGTGCGGCGGCGAGCCGGTGCCGGAGTTGCCCATGTTGAACTTGCCGGGGTTGGCCTTGGCGCGCGTGACGAACTCGCCGATGGTCTTGATGCCGCTGTCCGGGTGGATCACGAAAACGGACGGCGCCACCGCGAGCTGGGAGATCGCGGTGAAGTCCTTCTGGAACTCGTAGTTCAGCGTCTTGTACAGGGACGGGTTGATGGTGAACTGGCTGGTGCCGGTGACCAGCAGCGTGTAGCCGTCGGGCGCGGCCTTGGCGGCGACCACGGTGCCGATGTTGCCGCCGGCGCCGGCGCGGTTCTCCACCACGAAAGACTGGCCGAGGGCGTCGGCCAGCAGCTGCGCCGCCACGCGCCCGACGATGTCGCTCGGGCCGCCGGGGGCGAAGGGCACGATCACCTTCACCACGCGCTGCGGGTAGGACTGGGCGTAGGCGTTGCCCGCAAGTGCGAGCACCGCGACCAGGAGGATGCGAAGGAGTTTGTTCATGTCGGCCTCAGGCTTTCCAGGTGCCATCGATCAGGATGAAGGCCATGCGGCAGACTTCCTTGGAGCGGTTGCTCCACGCATGGTTGGTGCCGCGCTGCACGGCGACGTCGCCCGCGCGGAGCAAGGTCTCGGTGTCGTCCATCACCATCCAGATCTCGCCCGAGAGCACGATGCCGTAGTCCACGGTCTCGGTCTTGTGCATGAAGGGATGGGGCGCGTTCTCGTTGCCGTCCACCGCGTGCTTGGAGCCGAACTCGGCATAGGCCGCCACCGCCTTGGCGCGGTCGATCTTGCCGTGCCAGGTGGTGTCGGGCGGCAGCTCGGCGATGCGGCACACGGTGCCACCGATAGGCGGCTCGATGCTGCGCGGCCGGTCGGTGGGCTCGTGCGTCTCGCGCGTCTTGGCCGGTACGCCGTCGGTGACCCAGACCTCGCTGGAGGAGAATCCCGGGCGCATGCTGTTGGTGTGCACCACCGGCGTCGGCCCGTCGCTGGTGATGATGGATTTGCCGTTTGCGTCCCAGCCGGTGACGACCCGGCGTACTGTCGTGCCCATGTTTGCTCCTCCTCCGATGACTGTGTCATGCGTCACAGGACGTGACCCCGCGCTGCAGCAACATGCGGGCGCTGCAAGCGCGATGCTCTCTCCTCCATGAGTAATACTCCAAACTCCCCGCCGGGCATGGTGCGGCGCATCGCAGTCACGTCGATTGACGCGGCGGCCTTCGAGGGCGCGCGCTTCGGCGAGGTGGGCGCCTACACCCTGGTCAAGGGCCGCGCTTGCTGCGAGCTCGATCCCCTGCATCCGCTGAATGCCGACATCGCGCTGCTGGCGCAGGCACCACGAAACGCGCGCGGCATGGTCGAGTACGACATGGACCTCTGCGTGCTGCGCCCCACCGACCCGGCGCGCGCCAACGGCTGGCTGCTGTTCGAGGTGCCCAACCGCGGCAACAAGCTGATGGTCGGGCGGCTGAACAAGGTGGCGGCCGCCAACGACCTGGCGCGGCGCCAGGATGCGGGCGACGGGCTGGTAATGCGCATGGGCTTCACCATGGCCTGGTGCGGCTGGCAGGCGGATGCGCCGGCGGGCCGCTTGCTGGCCCGCCTCCCGGTGGCGGAGGGCGTCACCGGCGGCTCGCGCGAGGAGTTCATCGCCGAGCCCAACCTGGCCAATGACCGCATCGGGTCCATGACGGACACGACGTTCGTCGCGCGGCTCGGCTATCCCGCGGCGACGCTGGATGTGTCGCAGGCCACGCTCACCGTGCGCCAGGGGGAGCGCGATCCACGCGCACAGCCGGCGGGGCTGGCCTGGCGCTTCCTCGACGCCCAGCGCATCGAGGTGACCCGCGCCCCGGGCATGGACGCCGGGGCGCTCTACGAGTTCTGCTACACGGCGCGCGACCCGGTGGTGGCGGGCATCGGCTACGCGGCGATGCGCGACTTCGTGGACTTCCTGCGCCACGACGATGCCGATGCCGAAGGCAACGCCAACCCGCTGGGCGACATCCGTCCCCGCCTGCGCCACAGCATGGCCTTCGGCGCCTCGCAGAGCGCGCGGGTGTTGCGCGACTTCCTGCACCAGGGCTTCAACCTCGGCGGACGTGGCGTAGGTTCGGGCGCGGTGTTCGACGCGATGCTGCCGGTGGTGAGCGGCGCGCGGCGCGCCTTCGTGAACGCGCCCTTCGCGCAGCCGGGCCGCTTCTCGCGCCAGCACGAGGACCACGATTTCCCTGGCGACCAGTTTCCGTTTGCCTATGCCACCAGCCACGACGCGATCAGCGGGCGCACCGATGGCCTGCTGGCGCGCGCCGAGGCCGACGGCGTGGCGCCGAAGATCCTGCACCTGGACTCCGACACCGAGCTCTGGGCCGGGCGCGCCTCGCTGGTGGTGACCGACACCGCCGGGCGCGACCTGCCGCAGCCGCCCAATGTGCGCGTGTACCTCGCCAGCGGCATCCCGCACGCCACCAACCCGCCGCCACCGGGCCTGAGCGCATGCACGCCCAACATGCTCGCCTACTGCAACCCGCTGCGCGCGCTGCTGGTGGCGCTGGTGGACTGGGTGGAACTCGGCACGCCCCCGCCCCCCTCCAACTTCCCCTCGCGTTCGCGCGGCACGCTGGTGGCGCTGGACGCGGCGCGAGCCCGCTGGCCGGCGATCCCGAACGGGGCACCGCCGAAACGGATGAATGAGTTGCGCCTGCTGGACCATGCGACGGTGCCGCCCAAGGAAGGCGCGGCCTATCCGGTGTTCGTCGCGGCCACCGACGGCGACGGCAATGCGCTGGACGGCGTACGCGATCCGCTGGTGGAAGCACCGGTGGCCACGCTCAGCGGCTGGATGCCGCGCGCCCAGGGCTATGCGCCGGGCGAGTTGTACGGGTTGTGCGGCTCGGCCTTCGCCTTTGCGCCGGATGCAGCCGCGCGCGAGGCCGCGGGCGATCCGCGCCCGTCGCTGGAAGAACGCTACGGCACGCCACAGGTCTGGGCCGGGGCATTGCAGGCCGCCGCGCAGGCCCTGGTGCGCCAGCGCCTGCTGCTGCCCGAGGATGCGCAGTGGTTCACTGACCGCGCGCAACGCGGCTGGGCGTTGCCGCATTTTTACCTGTACCAGTAAGCCGGCGGACCAAT
>CAIVVS010000064.1 GCA_903909415.1 uncultured Pseudomonadota bacterium
CATCAACGACGGGGTGCCCGGCGAAAAGTCGATTTCGGTCGCGTGCATGCACTGCTCGGATGCGCCGTGCATGGCGGTGTGTCCGGTGGACTGCTTCTACCGCACCGATGACGGCGTGGTGCTGCACGACAAGGACCTGTGCATCGGCTGCGGCTACTGCTTCTACGCCTGCCCGTTCGGCGCGCCGCAGTTCCCGCAGGCCGGCGCCTTCGGCCTGCGCGGCAAGATGGACAAGTGCACCTTCTGCGCTGGCGGCCCGGAAGAAAACCAGAGCGAGGCGGAGTTCCGCAAGTACGGCTCCAACCGCCTGTCGCAGGGCAAGCTGCCCGCCTGCGCCGAGATGTGCTCGACCAAGGCGCTGCTGGCCGGCGACGGCGACATCATTTCGGAAATCTTCCGCAACCGCGTCACGCGCCGCCAGAAGGGCTCGGAGATGTGGGGCTGGGGCGCGGCCTATGGTGCTCCGGGCCAGGGCGCGAAGCCCGCGGGAGCCAAGTCGTGATGCGCCGGCTGGCGGGCGCAGCACTGATGGTCGCGGCCGCGATGTTCGTGTCGGGTTGCGGCGAGGGTTCGCAGGTCGTGGTCTACAAGCAGGGCAAGTACCAGGGCAAGCCCGACGGCAAGCCCGAGGACAGCCAGCCGCCGTCCTGGAGCACGGCCCAGAAGTGGGACCGCGGCAACAAGGTCGCCTGGGAGGCTGCGATCAAGTCGCGCAGCGCCAACCAGAACGAATACACCCGGACCGAGTGAGGAGGTCGACATGACCCAAGCCACGACGTCCCGCCCGCCGTCGGCGGGGACCTGGATGAGTGCCGTGCTGCGCGTGGTGCTGCTGGCCGCGGCGCTGGCCGTGCCGCTCGCGGCGCAGTCCCAGTCGCCGGCGGGCGCGCAGTCCGCCGTCGCTGTGCCGTCGCCCGCGGCACAGGCGCAGCAGCAGAAAGCGGCCGCACAGGCGCCGCAGGCTTCCGCGCAGGGTCCCGGAATCGCAGGCCTGCCCGGCCAGCACAACATCTCGCCGGCCTGGCGCGACGTGCGCTCGGGCAAGGAGCACACCACGACCACCCGTGGGCGCGAAGCCGGGGTGCTGATCCAGTCCGGCGGCGAGACCTGGCGCCAGCTGCGAAACGGGCCGATATCGCAGATCGGCGGCTGGCTGCTGGTGCTGGTGTTCGCCGCGATAGGGGTGTTCTACAAGCTGAAGGGCACCATTCCGCTGCACGAACAGCCCACCGGCAACAAGGTGCGCCGCTTCAGCGACTGGGAGCGCATCGTGCACTGGAGCACGGCCATCAGCTTCTGCATCCTGGCGGTGTCGGGCCTGATCATCCTGTTCGGCAAGCACGTGCTTCTGCCCGTGATCGGGTACACGCTGTTCGCCTGGCTCACGCAGCTGGCCAAGGGGCTGCACAACTTCGTCGGCCCGGTCTTCATCCTCGCGGCGATCCTGCTGTTCGCGGCCTTCCTGCGCGACAACCTGCCGCGCGCCCATGACTTCATCTGGGTGCGCAAGTTCGGCGGGCTGTTCTCAGGCGAGCACGTGCCCTCGCACCGCTTCAACGCCGGCGAGAAGGCCTGGTTCTGGGGCGGGCTCGCCTTCCTCGGCATCATCAACGGCGCTTCGGGACTGGTGCTGGACTTCCCGAACTTCGACCAGACCCGCAACACGATGCAGATCGCGCACCTGATCCACCTGGGTGGCGCGCTGTTGTTCATCGCCGCCGCGCTCGGACACATCTACATGGGTACGCTGGGCGTGGAGGGGGCCTACCAGGCCATGCGCACCGGCGAGGTGGACGAGATGTGGATCAAGGAACACCACCAGCTCTGGTACGACGACTGGAAGGCCGGCAAGATCCGCGTGGTCGCCTCCGCGCCCGAGGCGCGTTCCAGCGTGACCGCGAGCGCGTGAGCCTGCCTGCTCCTGTCGTGGCTGCGAAACAGCGTCGTGAACCGATTGCAGGGACCAAGGGGAAAATAATGAAAAAACAGGCACTTACCGCTTTTCTGGCATGTTTCCTCGGCAGCAGCCTGCTCGGCTCCGGCCTGGTGCTCGCCAAGATGCCGCCGCCGCCGGCCAAGTCCGAGGAAGTGATCGCCAAGGAAGCCGCGGCCAAGGCCGAGGCCGCCAAGAAGGACGCCGACCTGCTGGCCAAGTACCAGGACCGCGCCGCCGACAACTACAAGAAGGGTGCCGGCAAGGGTGCCGCCGCCGCGAGCAAGGCCGCGCCTGCGCCGGCCGCGAAGGCGGCCAAGTAAGGGGCAGGCCACGCGGGCGCCGCCGCGCGTCCGCGACCGGACAACAGGAGGAGTGAGGATTGCATGGACCCGCAAGGGTCCATTTTTTTTGCCCAGTGCGGGGGGGTGGGGTGGGGCACCCGCATCGGCACCGTCCCGGTTCTGGGACAATGCCGGCTCGGACGGGCGTACCCGGACTGACAACGACGGAGGAGCAGGGCCATGGCAGCACACCAGACATTCGACGTGGAGGCCGACTGGGTCCACGTGCAGTATCCCGAGAACTCGCAGTTCCGCGAGGTGTACGGCTTCACCAGCAGCCAGGGCATGGTCAACGTCGAGGGCATCCGCTTCCGGCCCAAGGGCAAGGCCTGCAGGACGCTGGTGATCTACATGCATCCGGCCTCCACCCTGCAACTGCTGCCCATGCCGCGCGCGATGGCGCGACATGGCGTGGACGTGCTCTGCGCCGGCAGCCGCTATGCGAAGAACGACAGCCCGCTGATCATGGAAAAGGTGATCCTGGACCTGGGCGCCTACGTGCGCCATGCGAAGGAGGTCTGGAAGTACGACAAGGTGGTGATAGGCGGCTGGTCGGGCGGCGGGTCGCTCTCCATGCTCTACCAGGCGCAGGCCGAGCAGCCGACCATCACGCAGACGCCTGCCGGCGACCCGGTGGACGTCAAGGACGCGGGCCTGATCCCGGGCGACGGCATGATCTTCCAGGCGGCTCACCTGTCGCGCGCGGTGATGCTGTCCGAGGCGATCGATCCCTCGGTGCTGGACGAGAACGACCCGGACAAGCGTGACCCCGAACTCGACCTCTACCACCCGGACAACAAGCCGCCGTACTCGGCCGAGTTCATCCGGCGTTTCCGCGCGGCCCAGCTCGCGCGGCTGCGCCGCCGCACTGCCTACGCGAGGGAGACGCTCGCGATGCTGAAGAAGCGCGGTGGTGACGAGGTCGAGCGCGCCATGATCACGCACCGTACCCTCGCCGAGCCGCGCTACCTGGACGGCAACCTGGACCCGAACGACAGGAAGATCGGCACCTGCTTCCTGGGCGTGCCCGAGACGGTGAACTCCGGCCCGATCGGCCTGGGGCGGTTCTCGACGCTGCGCGCCTGGCTCTCGCAGTGGTCGATCGACGACACCAACGCGCACGGCGAGAAATGCGCGCGCTCGGTGACCGTGCCGCTGCTGTGCATCGAGAACACGGCCGATGACGGCGTGCCGGCACCGCACACCTCGATGATCCACGCGGCGGCCGCCAGCAAGGACAAGACCTTCCGCCAGATCAAGGGCGCGACCCACTACTACGCCGGCCAGCCCGAGCTGCTGCAGGAGGCGGTCGACATGTGCCTCGAGTGGATGCACTCGCGCAAGCTGCTGGCCTGAGGCGGTGCTGGCAGGCTGTTGCGCAGCACTACGCCGTAGTCCTACGCGACTTGCGCAGTTGTAAAGCTCCTGTCAGTAAGCGCGTCTGGCGAAGACGTACCTTGACTGTGCAGTTTGGTCTGTAGTCTCCACTTGGATGGACCCGTCGCCCCTCGCGCCGGGTCCATTTTTTTCTGCGTGGCGCCCCGGCGTGCGCCGTGCCGGCCCGGCGCGCATCCGGAAGGCCCCTCGATGGTGCGGGCGGCCGGGCTGTGACCCAGATTGATGCATCGGGTTGGCGGGCCCGGCAAACGCTGCGATGATCCCGGGCATCCGTCCACGCCCCATGGAGCAAGCAGTGCAGACCTTCCGCGCAGCCCCGTTCAAGTCCCTGATCGCCCTTGCCGTGTGCGCCGCCGCCGCGGTACCCGTGCTCGCCCAGGCGCAGGCTGCATGGCCCGCCAAGCCGGTGCGCCTGATCGTGCCGTTCACCGGCGGGTCGTCCGACGTGGTGGCGCGCATCCTCGCGCCCAAGCTGACCGAGTCGCTCGGCCAGACCTTCATCGTCGAGAACAAGCCCGGCGCCAACACCATGCTTGGCACCGACCTGGTGGCCAAGTCCGCGCCTGACGGCTACACCATGCTGGTGGTGCTGACCACGCACGCGATCGGCGCCAGCCTGATCAAGACGCCCTACGACCCGATCAAGGACTTCGCGCCGGTGGCCGCCGTGTCGGTGGCCGAACTCGGCATGGCCACGCACCCTTCGGTGCCGGGCAACACGCTTAGGGAGTTCATCGCCCATGCGCGCAACGTGCCGCAGTCGGTGACCTACGCCACCACGCAGCTCGGCGGCAACCAGCACCTGGCCGGCGAGCTGCTCACGCTGATCACCGGCGCCAAGCTCTCGCCCGTGCCCTACAAGGGCGGCGGCGACGCGCTGGCCGCGGTGCTGGGCGGCCACGTGGGCTTCTACTTCGGCGCCATGCCCACGCTGCTGCCGGCGATACGCAGCGGCAAGCTCAAGGGCCTGGCCGTCACCGGCAACGCGCGCAACCCGGCCTATCCCGAGGTGCCGACCTTCGCCGAGGGCGGCGTGCCCAACTTCGAGATCCGCCTCTGGTACGGCGTGCTCGCGCCCGCCGGCACGCCCGCCGACATCGTCAAGCGGATGTCCGACCTGATGATCGGTTACGTGGCCCAGCCCGAGTTCAGGGCCACGCTCGCCAAGCAGGGCATGGATCCGATGCCGCTGAACTCGGCGCAGTTCGCCGACTTCCTCAAGGTCGAGTTCAACCGCTACGCGGACATCATCAAGCGCGCGAACGTCAAGATCGATCCCTGAGCGGCCCGCGGACCCGTCCCCGTCCCGGGACGGAGGCGGGTTCGTTCAGTCCAGTCCGACCACGACCCCGAGGCCGCGCGCGCGCGCCTCGCGCAGCGCGTGCGCCGCGAACGCCACGTCGCCGATGGCCATGCCCTGCATCAGCGCGACGATGCGCTCCCCGGGCGCGGTGCGCCCCGGCTTCTTCCCGGCGGCGACTTCCCACGCATAGGCGTCCACGCGCGCTTCCAGGCCGGCACGGTCCAGGTGGCCCTGGGCGATCCACGCCGCGCCGTCGCCGATCTCGCTCGCATAGTCCGCGTCGTCCACCACCAGGCGCTGCGCGTCGCGCATCACCCCCCAGTCCACCTCGTTGTGGCTGCCCATGGAGCAGACCACCGCGCCCGGCGCCAGCGATCCCGGCCATACCAGCGGCGTCGGTGACTCGGTCACGGTGACCACCAGGCCGGCGCCTTCGGTGGCGCGACGCGGGTCGGGTTCGGCGCGCATCGGAAAGGACACGCCGGGGGCATGTTCCGCGACGAAGGCCGCCATGCTCTCCGGCCGGCGCGAACTCACCGTCATGGCGCTGACGTCCAGCGTGCGCGCCAGCATGGGCACGATCTCGCGCGCGATGCCGCCGGTGCCGAACAGCGTGACGGCAAGCGGTCCGGGGTTCACCAGCGCCTGCACCGCGACCGTGCCGAAGGCCGCGGTGCGCAGCCGGCACAGCCAGGGCTCGTCCACCAGGCCGGCCAGGCGCGAGCTGTCGTGCTCGTAGACCATGCAGTAGTTGACCGTGCGCCTGCCGTTGGCGCCGGGGCGCGACAGCAGGCGCACGCCCGAGGCCTGCAGGTGGCCCACGGTCGCGGCCTTGAACTTCAGTCCGGGGCCGCCGGCCGGGCGGGCATCGAGCGCCATCGATGACGGGGACGAAAGGAAGCTGCCGCCCGCGGCTTGGTCGAGCAGGGTACTGCGCGCGAGCGCGAGCGCGGTGCCGGTGTCCAGCACCGCGCGCACGTCCGCTTCGGAGAGGATGCGCAATTCCGTGCCGAGCGGCGCCATGCCGATGGCCGTCAGTCGTGGTGGCGCACGATGCAGGCCGCGAGGCCGCCGCCGGGCGGGGCCTGGTGCACCGTGTTCGCCGAGATGAACGAGCGGGTGTCGCCGAGGATGGAGCCGACGATGCCGCTGACCGCGGCGCGCACGTGCTTGTCCATGTCGATGTGGCTGGCCTTCATCGTGGTGCGGCGGCCGCGCACCCGGCCGTCGGGCGCCGCCCCGGCCTTGACCAGCGTGGCGGCCAGGCGCGACGAGTCCGCGACCTGGCCGCGCGCGTCCAGCGCGCACCCGGCCGCGGTGAACAGGTCGCGCAGGCCCTGGGCGTCCAGCAGGTCCGAGAGGAAGCCGGTGTGCACCGAGCAGCGTCCGGCCGCGCCGCGCCGGTTCGCCAGCAGCATGACTTCCGCGCAGTCCAGCTCCGCGCCGGAAAACACCATCGCGCGCCGGGCGTACAGGGAGTGGTCGTTGTCGATGCTCTCCTCGCTGATGCGGGCGCGGTCCACTTCGCCCAGCGCCACGCCCGCGCCCAAAGCGCCCACCGCCTTCGAATGTGCCGAGGTGATGCGCTTGTTCACCACCGCGCCCGGGGCGGGCGGCAGGTGGCTGCTGACCGGCGTCTTGACGATTACCAGCGCCACCTCCGGCGCATCCACGCCGGCATCGCGCATCGCCTCGCGCACCGCACCGGCGACCAGGTCCGCGTGCAGCGGCGTGCCGATCTCCTCGGGCCGCAGCGAGCGGCTGCGCGCGCAGCCGATGGCCAGCGCCGATCCGCGCGGCGAGGGCGGCCCGGAGTCCGCGGCGTCGACGAACAGGGTGCCGAAGGGCGTCATCGCGCCCTCGCAGCCAGTGGAGAACAGGAAGGTGGAGCGGTCCACCAGCGGCTGGCCGCCGTGCCGCGCGATCGCCAGCTCGGTGCTCTGCAGGCCGTACTCCCGCGAGTAGTCGTTGACCTCGGCATTGCCCTCGGTCTTGGCCAGTACCGCGAGGCGGCGGATGGTCGCCGGGTCGAAGGCCTCCAGCAAGGCGCGGAACGCGCTGGTGTCGCCCGGATGGGCTGTGTCATAGGTGAATACGTGGACGGACATGGCCTGGCCCCGTTGGTCGAGTCCCGGATGCTAAACCTTGCGCGCGCTCCGTGCCGCACGCGGACTCATGCGAGCCCGGTCAGCGTCAATGCCAAGCCGGCCGCCGCGCAGGCGGCGATCACCGGGATGACGCCGGCCTTGTAGCGCAGCAGCGCCACTGCCGCCAGCACGCCTATCCCCAGGGAGGGCCAGTCGAAGGCGCCGTGCTGCCCCTGCGGCCAGAGCACGTGCCAGGCAAAGAACAGCGCGAGGTTCAGGATCACGCCCACGACGGCCGCCGTGATGCCGGACAGCGGCGCGGTGAACCCCACCTCGCCGTGCGTGGCCTCGACCAGCGGCCCGCCGGCGAGGATGAACAGGAAGCTCGGCAGGAAGGTGAACCAGGTGGCCACGCAGGCCCCGGCGGCCCCGGCCACGAACAGCGCCGGGCCGAACAAGCCCTGCGTCCAGCCGCCGACGAAGCCGACGAAGGCCACCACCATGATCAGCGGCCCCGGCGTGGTCTCGCCCAGCGCCAGCCCGTCGATCATCTGCACGGGCGTGAGCCAGTTGAAGCTCTCGACCGCGCCCTGGTAGACGTAGGGCAGCACCGCATAGGCACCGCCGAAGGTGAGCAGCGCCGCCTTGGTGAAGAACCAGCCCATCTGCGCCAGGGTGGATTCCCAGCCGAAGGCCCAGGCGAGCCCCGCGAGCGACAGCGCCCAGATCGCGAGGAACACCACGACCGTGCGCGCAAGCCGCCCCGCGTGGAAGCGCGCGTGCGCCGGCGTGGGCGTGGCATCGCCGATCAGCGCCTCGCGGTCCGTTGCCTTGGCCTTGCCGTGGCCGCCGCCGGTGCGGAACAGCATCGGCCGGTAGCGCCCGCCCACCCAGCCGGTGATGCCGGCGGCCAGCACGATGTAGGGGAAGGGCACGTCGAAGGCGAAGATCGCGACGAAGGCGGTGGCGGCGATGCCCCACATCGGCGCGGTTCGCAGCGCGCGCGAGCCGATGCGCCAGGCGGCCTGCAGCACGATGGCGGTGACCGCGGGCTTGATGCCGTAGAGCAGGCCGGCGACCGCGGCCAGGTGGCCGTAGGCCATGTAGACCCAGGACAGCACGATGAGCAGGAGCAGCGAAGGCAGCACGAACAGGGCGCCTGCGATGAGGCCGCCGCGGGTGCCGTGCATCAGCCAGCCGATGTAGGTCGCCAGTTGCTGCGCCTCGGGCCCGGGCAGCAGCATGCAGTAGTTGAGCGCATGCAGGAAGCGGCCCTCGGAGATCCAGCGCCGCCGCTCCACCAGCTCGCGGTGCATGATCGAAATCTGCCCGGCGGGCCCGCCAAAGCTGACGAAGCCGAGCTTCAGCCAGAAGGCCAGCGCCTCGCCGAAGGGGATGGCAGGGGGCGCGGGCGCGTCATCATTCATCCCGGCCATCCTGCCTGAAGTCGCCGCACGGTGCCGATTTCACCGGCGCCGGCCAGCACGTAGCCGGGCAGGCGGCGCGCGGCGTCGCGCAATTCGCTTGTCGCTAGCAGCTCGCGCAGCACGCGGATCGGCGGGGACTCCAGCCGGCGGCGCGCGCAGGCGAACACATAGGCCTCGCGCTGCAGCGGAATGAACGCCAGCCCGAAGCGCATGGCCGCGGCGCGCAGGCCGAAGGCAGCGTCGGCCGCGCCGGACCGGACCGTGGCGGCGACCGCGTCGTGGGTGAACTCCTCGGTGCCGTAACCGGTGATCGCCTTGGCTGCGACGCCGTCCAGCGCCAGCAGTTCATCCAGCAGCAGGCGCGTGCCCGAGCCGGCCTGCCGGTTGACGAAGCGCACGCCGCGGCGCGCAAGGTCGGCCAGGCCGCGCAGTTTCTTCGGATTGCCGGGCGCGACCATCAGGCCCTGTTCGCGGATGGCGAAGCCGATGATAGCGTCGCGTTCCGGGCGCAGCCGGTCCAGCAGCTCGCCGCGCGGTGCGCCGGGATCGCGCCCCAGCGGCACGTGGAACCCGGCCGCATCGGCCTGGCCCGCGGCATACAGGTCGAGCGACTCGGCGCTTCCGTGGAAGGACATGGCCACGCCGTGCCCACCCCAGGCCTCGCGCCGGCCGGCGAGCAGCGGGTCGTGGCTGAGCGCCAGGCGCAGGCGTGCCGGCCGGGCGGACTGCGCCGCGAGCGCGAGCTCGGTACTCACCAGGTGCGGCTGCACGCGCTCGCGCGCCGAACGCATGGCGCGCAGCAGCGCCTGCCCGGCGGGCGTGAGCCGCGCGCCCCGCCCCCGGGTGAGTTCCACCACCGGGGCCGGCAGCGCGCGCTGGATCGCCAGCAGCAGGTTCCAGGTGCCACGGTAGCCCAGGCCGATCGAGAGGCTGGCCGCGCGCAGCGAACCCTGTTCGTCGATGGTCGCGAGCATGGGCAGCAGCCTGCCGTCCAGCGGACGCCCGTCCAGGTCCCATTCAATCCTCGTACCCAATGTGGTCATAGGAAGGCTAGTTCTATTTTTATCCTGCGTGAAGCCGGTAGAATGACAAATGGAACCGCAAGTATATGCATAGCAGTACTTATTCGGGTAGCAACCTGTGACCGCGCTGAGCGAGGCCTTCGCCGCAGCCCTCGGGCTGATCGCGCAGGGCGACAGCCAGCTGGTGGCCATCCTGCTGCTCAGCCTGCGGGTCAGCCTCGCGGCGGTGCTGCTGGCGGCGCTCATCGGCGTGCCGCTGGGCGCGCTGGTTGCGGTCGGGCGCTTTCCGGGCCGCCGCGCGGTCGTCGTGCTGCTCAACGCGCTCATGGGCCTGCCGCCGGTGGTGGTCGGCCTCGTGGTCTACCTGCTGCTGTCGCGCGCCGGGCCGCTGGGCAGCTTCGGGCTGCTGTTCACCCCCACGGCCATGGTTATCGCCCAGACGGTGTTAATCGCGCCCATCATCGCGGCGTTGTCGCGCCAGACCATCGAGGACGCCTGGCAGGAGTACGCCGAGCAGCTGCGCTCGCTGGGCGTGGGCCGCGCGCGCGCCGCGCTGACCCTGCTCTGGGACACGCGCTTCTCGCTGCTGACCGCTGTGCTGGCGGGGTTCGGGCGCGCTGCGGCTGAAGTGGGCGCGGTGATGATCGTCGGCGGCAACATCGACGGCGTCACGCGGGTGATGACCACGGCCATCGCGCTGGAGACCAGCAAGGGCGACCTGCCGCTGGCGCTCGGCCTGGGCCTGATCCTGGTCACCGTGGTGCTGGCGATGAACGCGGCGGCGGTGCTGGTGCGCGACGCGGCGGCGAGGCGGCATGGCTGAGTCCGTCGCCAACGCGTCCACCGGGCCCAGCGTGCTGCCGCTGTCGCTGGAGGGCGTGTGCTTCGACGCCGGCGGCCGGCGCATCCTGCACGGCATCAGCGCGGTGTTCGAGGCCGGCCCGCGCAGCATCATCATCGGGGCCAACGGCGCGGGCAAGAGCGTGCTGATGCGCATCTGCCATGGGCTGATCGCGCCCAGCGCGGGTACGGTGCGCTGGGCCTGGCCCCTGCCCTCCAGCGGGCCGCGCCACCAGGCCATGGTGTTCCAGCGGCCGGTGATGCTCAGGCGCTCGGCGCTGGACAACCTGCTATACGGGCTGCACTTCGCGGGGCACGCCGGCGAGGCGGCGGTGGCGCGCGCGCGCGAGGCGCTGGAACTCGTCGGCCTGTCGGACCGCGCCTCGCGCGCGGCGCGGGTGATGTCCGGCGGCGAGCAGCAGCGCCTGGCGCTGGCGCGCGCCTGGGCGATCGCGCCGCAGGTGCTGTTCCTGGACGAGCCCACCGCCAGCCTGGACCCGGGCGCGGCGCGCGAGGTGGAGGCGGTGATCGCGGCCATCCACGAGGCCGGCACGAAAATCATCATGAGCACCCACAACCTCGGCCAGGCGCGTCGGCTTGGCGACGAGGTGCTGTTCCTGGACCAGGGACGGCTGGTCGAGCGGGCAGGGGCCGATACCTTCTTCACACAACCCGGGACGGCCGAGGCGGCCGCCTTCATCAAAGGAGAATTGCCATGGCAGTGACCAAGAGGTTGTTCGGCATGGGCACGGCCGCGTTGGTTGCGTCACTGCTTGCCGCACCGGGTTCGCCCTTGCTTGCGCAGGAGCGCTTCATCACCGTCGCGTCGACCACCTCCACCGAGCAGTCGGGATTGTTCCGCCACCTGCTGCCGATCTACCAGGCGAAGACCGGCGTGCAGGTGCGGGTGGTCGCCCTGGGCACCGGGCAGGCGCTGGACATGGCGCGGCGCGGCGATGCCGACGTGGCCTTCGTGCATGCGCGCGGCGCCGAGGAGAAGTTCGTCGCCGATGGCGCGGGCGTGAGGCGCTTCCCGGTGATGTACAACGACTTCGTGCTGGTCGGCCCGAAGTCCGACCCGGCGAAGGTCGCGGGCGGCAGGGATTCGCTCGCGGCGCTGCGCGCCATCAAGGCGGCGTCCGCGCCCTTCGTGTCGCGCGGCGACCGAAGCGGCACGCACATCGCGGAGCTCGAGCTGTGGAAGGCCGCCGGCATTGACATCGCCACCGACAAGGGCGCGTGGTACCGCGACACCGGCCAGGGCATGGGCCCGGCGCTCAACACCGCCGCGTCGATGAACGCTTACCTGCTCGCCGACCGCGGCACCTGGATCTCGTTCAGGAACCGCGGCGAACTCGCGATCGTGGTCGAGGGGGACCGGCGCCTGTACAACCAGTACGGCGTGATCCTGGTCAACCCGGCAAAGCATCCGCACGTGAAGAAGGAACTCGGCCAGGCCTTCATCGACTGGATCGTTTCCGCCGAGGGCCAGAAGGCGATCGCCGATTACAGGATCGGCGGCGAGCAGCTGTTCTTCCCGAACGCGGGCCAGGGCGGCGCCTGAGGCGGCAGCCGCGGCCGGGCGAAGGCTGCGGCGGACGTAGAATCGCGGCATGCCTCCCCCGAAGTCCGCGCGCAAGTCCACCCCGGTCGCCGCGCGCTATCCCGGCCTGACGCTGCGCATCCTCGGGCCACGGTTTCCGGCCATGGGTCCCGGCAAGGCGGACCTGGTGGAAGCCATCCACCGCTCGGGGTCGATCTCCGCCGCGGCGCGGGAACTGGGCATGTCCTACCGCCGCGCCTGGCAGCTGGCCGATGCGCTGAACCGCAGTTTCACCGAGCCGGTGGTGGCCCGCGCGGTGGGTGGTGCGAGCGGCGGCGGGGCCAGCGTCACGCCCTATGGCCTCGCGCTGGTGAAGCGCTTCCGCGCCATGGAGGCGACCGCCTCGGCGGCGATCGCCGCGGACCTGCGCTTCTACCAGCGCAAGCTGCGCAAGCCCGGCAAGGGCTGATTTCCGGTTCCGCCCGCTTCCCTGCCGCTGGCGGGCAGGCGCTATATACGGCAAAATATAACGCTGTACATGATCGAGCCGCCGATGCGCCGTTTCCTGCTGCTTGCCTGCCTGTCGGTCGCCTGTGGCGCGGCCGCCGCGCGGGAAGTCACCCTGTTCGCCGCAGCCAGCCTGACCAATGCGCTGGACGAGGTCCTCGCGGCGTACTCGCGGCAGTCCGGCGTGAAGGCGCGCACCAACTACGCCGCCAGTTCGGCGCTGGCGCGCCAGGTGGAGCAGGGCGCGCCGGCGGACATCTTCCTGTCGGCCGACGAGCCCTGGATGGACTACCTCGCCGAGCGCAGGCTGATCGACCCCGCGACCCGCGCGAGCCGGCTGTCGAACCGGCTGGTGCTGATCGTCCCGTCCACCAACCCGGTGAACGTGGCGCTTGCGCCCGGGTTCAACCTGGCCGGCCTGCTGGGCGCCAAGGGGCGCTTGGCCACCGGCGATCCGTCCAATGTCCCGGTGGGCCGCTATGCGCAGCAGGCGCTGACCAAACTCGGCGTGTGGGCCATCGCGGAGCCGCGCCTGGCGCGCGCCGACAACGTGCGCGCCGCCATGGTGCTGGTCGAGCGCGGCGAGGCCCCGCTGGGCATCGTCTATGCCACCGACGCGGCGGTGAGCCGGCAGGTGCGCGTCGCCGGCACCTTCCCCGCCGACAGCCACCCGCCGATCAGCTATCCCTTCGCCATCGTCGCCGGGCGTGGTCGCCCCGAGGTGCGCGCGCTGTTCACCCACCTGCTGGGCGGCGAGGCCGCCGCGGTGTTCCGCAAGCACGGCTTCGCCGTGCGGTGACCCGGCAAAGGCGCTGAAATCCCGTGTTCGACGTCACCCAAGCCGAACTCACCGCGCTCTGGCTGAGCCTGAAGATCGCCACCCGCAGCGTGCTCATGGGCATGCCGCTGGCGATCCTGTGCGCCTGGGTATTGGCGCGCAAGCGCTTTCCCGGCAAGGCGCTGTTCGACAGTTTCGTGCACCTGCCGCTGGTGCTGCCGCCGGTGGTGGTGGGATACCTGCTGCTGCTCACCTTCGGCGTGCAGGGTCCGATCGGCGCGCTGTTGAACGAATGGTTCGGCTACCGGCTGGTGTTTACCGCCACCGGCGCGTCGCTGGCCACCGCGGTGATGTCCTTTCCGTTGATGGTGCGTGCGGTGCGCCTGGCGATCGAACTGGTGGACGAGGGACTGGAACAGGCGGCGCGTACCCTGGGCGCCGGGCCGCTGGACCGATTCTTCACGATCACGCTGCCACTGACCCTGCCGGGCATCCTGTCCGGCGGCATCGTCGCATTCTCCGCCAGCCTCGGCGAGTTCGGCGCGGTGATCACCTTCGCATCCAACGTGCCGGGCGAGACCCAGACCCTCCCGCTGGCGATCTATGCCGCGATCAACACTGCTGGCGGCGACGCGGCAGCGGCGCGCCTCGCGGGCCTGTCCCTGCTGCTGGCGATCAGCGGCCTGGCCCTGTCCGAATGGCTCGCGCGCCGCATGCGCGCGATGCTGCGCAGATGAGCGGGCCGATGAGTGCGCCGCCGAGTGGGCTGGTGGGGGACGCCGGGGCACTCGACGTGCGCGTGCGCCGCAGGTTGGGTGACTTCCAGCTCGATGCGGCGTTCCGCGCGGAGGGCGGGCTGACCGCGCTGTTCGGCCGCTCCGGCAGCGGCAAGACCTCGGTGGTGTCGGCGATCGCCGGCCTGCTGCCGCTGGACGAGGGCCGCATCGTGTCCGCCGGCACCACGCTGTACGACAGCGCGGCGCGGGTGGACCTGCCGGCCGAGCGCCGGCGCATCGGCTATGTGTTCCAGGACGCGCGCCTGTTCCCGCACCTCACGGTGCGCGACAACCTGCTGTATGGCTGGAAGCGCGTTCCCGCCGCTGATCGTCGCATCCCACTGGACCAGGTGGTGGACCTGCTCGGCATCGCCGCCCTGCTCGAACGCCGGCCGGCGAAGCTATCCGGTGGCGAGAAGCAGCGCGTCGCGATCGGCCGTGCCCTGCTGGCGCAACCGCGCCTGTTGCTGATGGACGAGCCGCTGGCATCGCTGGACACCGAGCGCAAGCACGAGATCCTTCCCTACATCGAGCGCCTGCGCGACGAGTCCGGCATCCCCATCGTCTACGTGAGCCATGCGATGGAGGAGGTGGCGCGCCTGGCCACCACCATCGTGCTGATGGACGCGGGCCGCGTGGTCGCCAGCGGCGCGCCGAGTGCGCTCAGCCAGCGGTTGGACCTGTGGCCGCTGATGGGCCGCTTCGAGGCCGGTGCCGTGGTCGACGCGCGCGTGCTGGTGCACGACGAGGCCTTCATGATCACCGAGCTGGGATTCTCCGGCGGGCGCCTGCGCATCCCGCGCGTGGACGCGCCGGTGGGTACGCCGCTGCGCATCCGCATCCGCGCGCGCGACGTGTCCATCGCCACCGCGCCGCCGGAGCACATCAGCATCCAGAACGTGCTGCCCGGCACGCTGGCCGAGGTCCGCGAGACCGCCGGCGCGTATGCCGAACTGAGCGTCAGCGTGGGCACCGAGCGGCTGCTGGCGCGCATCACCCGCGAATCCCTGTACCGGCTGGGGCTGAAGCCGGGCGACGCAGTCTGGGCACTGGTGAAATCGGTCGCCTTCGACGGCCCCTCGGTGCTGCCCGCGCCACCCGCCGCGCACGCGAAGGATGATTAAAAACATGTTAATATTCAGCCAGTTATGCTGTTTTCGGCACATTTCCGCGTGCCTCTCCCTGAATCGCACCCGATGAAAACCTTTGGCTTCGCCGGCTGGTCCGGCAGCGGCAAGACCACGCTGATCGAGGCGCTGATCCCGCGCTTCACCGCCGCCGGGATCAAGGTGTCGCTGATCAAGCACGCGCACCATGCCTTCGACGTGGACCAGCCGGGCAAGGACTCCTGGCGGCACCGCCACGCGGGTGCGACCGAGGTATTGGTGACCTCCGCCAACCGTTGGGCGCTGATGCACGAACTGCGCGGCGCGGCCGAGTTGTCGCTGGATGAGGCGATCGCGCGCATGTCGCCCTGCGACCTGCTGCTGGTCGAGGGCTACAAGCACCACGCCATGCCCAAGCTCGAAGTCTGGCGCGAGGCGAACGGCAAGCCGCTGCTGTCGCCCGCCGACCCGCACGTGGTGGCGATCGCATGCGATGCCGAGCCGGCGGGCGCGCCCGCCGCGCTGCCGCGATTCAAGCTGGACGATGCCGAAGGCATCGCCGCATTCATGCTCCAACACACCGGATTGAACGGGAAGCCCTGATGGAAACCGCAAAGAAGCCGCAGCAAGCCATGATGAGCGTCGACGAGGCGATCGCGCACCTGCTGTCGCGCGCTGCCCTGATCGACGGCACCGAGACCATTTCCGCGATGGACGCGACCGGCCGGGTGCTGGCCGCGCCGGTCACCTCGCCGATGGACGTGCCGCAGATGGACAACACCTCCATGGACGGTTACGCGGTGCGCGCGTCCGAATGCTTCTCGGGCGAGGCGCGTCTGCACGTGTCGCAGCGCATCCCGGCGGGCAAGGTGGGCACGCCGCTCGCGACGGGCAGCGTGGCGCGCATCTTCACCGGCGCGCCCATCCCCGAGGGTGCGGACGCGGTGGTGATGCAGGAGCAGGTCGAGGCAGCCGGCACCGACGAGGTCATCGTGCGCCATGCGCCCAGGGTGGGCGAGTGGATACGCGAGCGCGGCGAGGACATCCGGCGCGACGCGGTGATCCTGTCGCCCGGCACGGTGCTGCGCGCGCAGGAGACGGGCCTCGCCGCCTCGGTGGGTGTGGGCTCGGTGACGGTGCGCCGGCGCCTGAAGGTCGCGATCTTCTTCACCGGCGATGAGCTGGCCATGCCGGGCGAGGCGCTGCGTCCTGGCGCAATCTACAACTCCAGCCGCTACACCCTGACCAGCCTGATCAAGGGCATGGGCTGCGAGATGACCGACTTCGGCATCGTGCCCGACAGCCTGGAGGCCACGCGCGAGGTGCTGCGCCGCGCGGCCGCGGAGAACGACCTGGTGATCACCAGCGGTGGCGTGTCGGTCGGCGAGGAAGACCATGTGAAGCCGGCGGTGGAAGCGGAAGGGCGGCTGGACATGTGGCGCATCGCGATGAAACCGGGCAAGCCGCTGGCGTATGGCGAGGTTCGCCGCGCCGGTGGGGGCCACGCGCATTTCATCGGCCTGCCGGGCAACCCGGTGTCGAGCTTCGTGACCTTCCTGCTGTTCGTGCGGCCCTTCCTGCTGCGCTGCCAGGGCGTCGAGCGGGTCGAGCCCGCCGCCTACGCGCTGCGTGCCGACTTCGACTGGACCCGTCCGGATGCGCGCCGCGAGTTCCTGCGCGTGAAGGTCAATGCCGAAGGTGGCCTCGACCTGTTCGCCAACCAGGGCTCGGCGGTGCTGACCTCGACGGTGTGGGGCGACGGCATGGTGGACAACCCCGGTAAGCAGGCGATCCAGCGTGGCGACATCGTGCGCTTCCTGCCGTTCGCCTCGCTGCTGGGCAGCCGCTAGGGAAATTGCCCGTCAGGGACTAAAATAGCCACATGGGCCAATCAGCGATCAACCTGCTTTACTTTGCGCGCCTCAAGGACGATCTCGGCTCGCCGGGCGAGTCCATGGACCTGCCCGAGGGCGTGGGCACGGTCGCTGCGCTGCGCGCGCACCTGATGCAGCGCGGCGGCATCTGGAACGAGTCGCTGGCCTCGCACCGCGCGCTGCGCGTGGCGGTGAACCAGGAAATGGCGCAGCCGGGCACGCCGGTCAAGCCCGGCGACGAAGTCGCCTTCTTCCCGCCCGTCACCGGGGGCTGAACGCCGTGCCGGTCCGTGTACAGACCGCGGATTTCGACGCCGGCGCGGAAATGGCCGCGCTGCGCCGTGGCAACCCGCGCGTCGGCGCGGTGGCGAGTTTCATCGGCGTGGTGCGCGACCTGAACGAGGGCGACGCGGTCAGCACCATGACCCTGGAACACTACCCGGGCATGACCGAGCGCGAGCTGCAGAAGATCATCGACGAGGCCGGCACGCGCTGGCGCATGCTCGACGCGCTCATCGTGCATCGCGTGGGCGAACTGCGGCCCACCGACCAGATCGTGCTGGTGGTGGTGACCAGCGAGCACCGCGGCGACGCCTTTGCCGCCTGCGAGTTCATCATGGACTTCCTCAAGACCCGGGCGCCGTTCTGGAAAAAGGAACAGACCCCGCAGGGCGACCGCTGGGTGGAGGCCCGCGCCTCGGATGACGACGCGGCGGCGCGCTGGCAATCGGGTGGGCAGGCCAACGTCCAGCCCACCGCGGCCAAGGCCTGAGGCCGGTGGGCGCCGGTTTCGGAGCAGCGGGATTCGCCGCGGTCGGAATCGGTGCCGCACTTGGCGCGTGGCTGCGCTGGGTGCTGGGGGCGGGCCTGAATGCGATCCAGCCGAACCTGCCGCTGGGCACGCTGGTGGCCAACCTGGTGGGTGGCTACCTGATCGGCGTGGCGGTGGCCTGGCTGGACCAGGCCGCGCACCTGCCGCCGGAACTGCGGCTGTTCATCATCACCGGCTTCCTCGGCGGGCTGACCACCTTCTCGACGTTCTCGGCCGAGTCGGTGGGCCTGCTGATGCGCGGTGACTATGGTTGGGTGGCGGCGCACACGCTGCTGCACCTGGCCGGGTCGCTGGTGGCGACCTGGCTGGGCCTGCTGACGGTGCGCTCGCTGCTGGGCTGAGGCAGGCTCCGGACCTTCGCGCTCAGTCGAGCGCGACCTCTCCTACGCCTTCGCGCTCAGTCGAGCGCGAAGCGGCGCGTTTCCAGGCTGCGCAGGCGTTGTTCCAGTTCGGAGGCGTTGGTGGCCTGGCCGAGGTAGGACTCGCGGCGCTTGCGGTCCACCGCTTCGGCCGAGCGCTCCAGGCGCTCGTACATCGCGTGCAGCCAGGACCAGACGGTCCGGACGCGCGCGCGGCGGGCGTCGAGTTCGATGGCGCGCTCGCCGGTGACGTGGTCGATTTTGGCAGAGGCGGCGGCGGCTTCGGCCGTGCCGGTCCCGCGGCGGATCACGCCGTCGCCTTCGTACATCAGGTGGGCCGAAATCAGGTTCGTGAACTTCATGGGTTCTCTCCAATGGATGGGCGCGTTTTGTGCGCTGCAACGTAATAGTGGGGGCGGCAGGCCCAAGTTACCAATCGTATTAGCAGATGCCCCCGATCAATCCGGGAAAGTAGGCCAATTTCCTGTTTATATTGGATATTTAGGTAGGACCTCGCATTTGGGCCGAATTGGTCACCCAAGCCTTCGCAGCCCGGTCCGGCGTGCCGGTGGGGGCGGGTTGGCGCGCCGCAGCATGAGGCGGTAGTGCCCGGGTTCGCTTGAAAAGCCCCCGCGTATCCCCATTGTCTGAAGGGACACGCCAGCCGGCGACACGAATTCCAGCGAGGCCACCCCCATGCGTATGGACAAACTGACCACCAAGTTCCAGCAGGCGCTATCCGATGCGCAGAGCCTGGCGGTGGGCAACGACAACCAGTTCATCGAACCGGTGCACGTGCTTGCCGCCCTGTTGAACCAGGATGACGGCGGTGCCGCCTCGCTGCTGGCGCGCGCCGGCGTGAACGTCAACAAGCTGAAGGAGCAGGCCACCCAGGCCGTCGGGCGCCTGCCCAAGGTCGAGGGCCATGGCGGCGAGGTGCAGATCGGCCGAGACCTGTCCAACCTGCTCAATGTCACCGACAAGGAAGCGCAGAAGGGAGGCGACCAGTTCATCGCCTCGGAGATGTTCCTGCTCGCGCTCACCCAGGACAAGGGCGATGCCGGCCGGATGCTCAAGGAAGCGGGCGGCAGCCGCAAGTCCATGGAGCAGGCCATCGCCTCGGTGCGCGGCGGCGGCGCGGTGGACAACGCCGAGGCCGAGGGCAGCCGTGAGGCGCTGAAAAAGTACACGCTGGACCTCACCGAGCGCGCCCGCGCGGGCAAGCTCGACCCGGTGATCGGCCGTGACGACGAGATCCGCCGCTCCATCCAGATCCTGCAGCGGCGCACCAAGAACAACCCGGTGCTGATCGGTGAGCCGGGCGTGGGCAAGACCGCCATCGTCGAGGGCCTGGCGCAGCGCATCGTCAATGAGGAAGTGCCGGAAACGCTGAAGGGCAAGCGGGTGTTGTCGCTGGATATGGCGGCGCTGCTGGCTGGTGCCAAGTACCGCGGCGAGTTCGAGGAGCGGCTGAAGGCGGTGTTGAAGGAGATCGCGCAGGACGAGGGCAAGACCATCGTCTTCATCGACGAGATCCACACCATGGTCGGCGCGGGCAAGGC
>CAIVVS010000065.1 GCA_903909415.1 uncultured Pseudomonadota bacterium
ACCGACGCCGACGTGGACGCGGCCTGGCGCGCCTGCACCGAGCAGGCTGAAAAGTGGGGCCTGTACGGCATCAACGAGCCGGTCGTGCAGCACGGCACCTACAGCTTCATGTTCCGCGACCTGGACGGCAACTGCTGGGAGATCCTGTCCAATCCCAAGGGCGGCTACACCTGGATCTTCGACCAGGGCGACCTGGGCGGCAAGGGCCACTGGGACAAGGACTTCCGCGCCAAGCGCCCGACCGAGTAAGCCGGGCCCGCCACCCGCCGGGACCCACGGCGGGTATCAGTCCGCCTTGATGCCCGCGTTCTTCGCCACGTCGCGCCACTTGGCGTCGTCGGCGAGGATGCGCCGCTGGAAGGCTTCGGGCGACTCTTTCATCGGCAGGATGCCGCTGGTGGCAAAGCGCTGCACCACCGAGGGGTCCTCCGCCATGCGCGTGATCAGCCGGTTCATGGTGACCACCGCCTCGCGCGGCGTCCCCTTGGGGGCGAGCACGCCGAACCAGTTGGTCACGTCATAGCCCGGCAGGCCCGCCTCGTCGAAGGTCGGCACCGCGGGCAGCGCCGACAGCCGCTGCGGCGCGGCCACCGCCAGCGCGCGCACCGAGCCCGCCGCGAGCTGGGCCTGCATGGACCCGATGCCGAGGAACGAGGCCTGCACCTGCCCCGTGCCCAGGTCGATGGCCACCGGCCCGCCGCCCTTGTAGGGCACGTGCACCAGCTTGATCGATGCCATGTGCGCCAGCACCTCCCCCGCCAGGTGCGGCATGGATCCGCTGCCGGCCGAACCGTAGTTCACCTTGCCCGGGTTCGCCCTGGCGTAGTCGATGAACTCGCGCAGGTTCCTGACAGGCAGCTTGTCGTTGATCGCCATCACGCTGGGGACCTCCGCCACCGGCGCGACCGGCACGAAGTCGTTGATCGGGTCGAAGGGCAGTTCCTTGGAGATCCATCGCGCGATCGCCGCCGTGCCGACGTTGACGATCACCAGCGTGTAGCCGTCGGGGGCCGCCTTGGCGACGTAGGCGGTGCCGATGTTGCCGCCGGCGCCCGGGCGGTTCTCCACGACCATGGTCTGGCCGGTGGCGCGCCCGACGTGGTCGGCCATGATGCGCGCCATGATGTCGGTGATGCCGCCGACCGCCGCGGTGACCACCATGCGCATCGGCTTGTTCGGATAAGGCGCGGCCTGCGCGCCGGCCGTCGCGGGCGCCAGCGCGAGCAACAGCAGCGCGACCCGGGCGACCGGGGCGACCCGGGCAACCGGGGCGCGGGGACGCACTGCGGGCGCGCAGGCGTGCGTGTCGACCTTGTGGTGGTGCATGGAACCCCTCCTCCTCGTTGATGGCGCTGCGGCGGCGCCCTCCAGCGCCTTGCCTGCCCGGAACCTTGCCCGGGGCGGCTAGCCCAGCTCCACGATCTCCTGCGGGAAACGGTGCAGGTGTTCGACCTCGCCACGCGCGTTGACCAGGAAATTGTCGCAATACCACGCATACACCCGGTCGGTCAGCCAGGCCGGGTG
>CAIVVS010000066.1 GCA_903909415.1 uncultured Pseudomonadota bacterium
CGCCCGCCGCGCTTGGCGAAGGTGTCGTAGGACGGCGGCGGCAGCGTGCCGATCGACAGCGGGCGCGACTCCTTGCGCGCGTCCACCAGCCACACCAGCTTGGGCCAGTCCGCGCCCAGGTCCATCACCGACTCGTCCGACACCACGTACAGGTCGCGCCCGAACAGCGGCAGCGTGGTGTGGGTGAAGCCGTTGAAGGGCGGCGAGTTGATCCAGCGCGACACGAGCTTCGGGTTGGCCTTGTCGGCGATGTCCAGCACCAGCGCGCCGCCATCCAGCCAGCCGAGGTAGCAGCGGTCCGGCCGCTGCGGATAGACGTTGGTGTTGTGCGCGCGGAATCCCGTGTCGAACTGCGCCGGCAGGCGCTCGGGCGGCGGCTCGCTGTCGCCGTCCATGGTGCCGGGCAGGTGCCAGCGGCCGACGGCCACCGGCTTGGAGGGGTTGCGCACGTCGACGATCCGGTAGACCTGGTCGTCCTTGGGATTGCGCGGCTTGAGGTCCGGGTCGCTGCAGGCCATGTGCACCGTCTCGCCGTCCACGAACCAGAGCTGGTGGCTGCCGCGCGAGTTGGGCCCCGACGCGTCGAAGTGCGAGATCGACTTCGGCTTCTCGGGCACGCTGATGTCGAACAGCTCGAAGCCGGCGGGTTTGGCGCCCGGCTTGCTCACCTGGTAGGCCACGGCCATCAGGTTGCCCGACACCTCCAGCGAATTGGAGCGCATCAGCGCATGCGGCAGGTCCACCTGCACCACCACCTTGGGCGAGCGCGGCTCGGTGACGTCCACCGCGGTGAAGTTCTTGGGCGCGGACTCGTGCGCCAGCCACAGGATGCGGCGCCCGCCCGGCAGCAGCTGCATGGACATGCCCTCGCCCATGCCGCCGAAGCCGTTGAGGGTGTGCTGCGCCAGCAGGCGCATGCGGTGCGACAGCGCGCCCGCGCCGGAGGTGGTGCTCATGGTGGGAATCCTGGTTGCGTGCGGCTTGGTTGCGACGGTGGTGCGCGGTCGGTGCGGCGTATCTCAGCCCGGGACCGGATCCCGCATGGTGACGAATTCCTCGGCCGCCGTCGGGTGGATGCCGATGGTGCGGTCGAAATCCGACTTGGTCGCGCCGCAGTTCAGCGCGACGGCGAATCCCTGTATCACCTCGCCCGCGTCCGGGCCGAGCATGTGCACGCCCAGCACGCGGTCGGTGTCGGCATCGACCACCAGCTTCATCAGGGTCTTCTCCTTGCGGCCCGACAGCGTGTGGCGCAGCGCGGTGAAGCTGGAACGGAAGATCGTGACCTTGTGGCCGTGGTGGCGCGCGGCCTCCTCGGACAGGCCGACGGTGGCGATGTTGGGGTGGCTGAATACCGCGGTGGCGATGTTGTCGTAGCTGATGCCGCGCTGGCCCTTGCCGAACAGGCGCTCGGCCACCACCATGCCCTCGGCCAGCGCCACCGGCGTGAGCTGCACGCGGTGGATCACGTCGCCGATCGCATGGATGGAGGGCACGCTGGACTGGAAGTTCTCGTCCACGCGCACCGCGCCGGTGGCGGTGAGCGCGACGCCCGCGTCCTCCAGGCCCAGGCCGTCCACCTTGGCGCTGCGGCCGGTGGCGAACAGGGCGCAGCCCGCCTCCAGCCTGTCGCCCGAGGACAGGGTCGCGGCCAGCCCGTCGCTGTGCTTCGCCAGCGACTCGATGGTGGTCTCCAGCCGGATGTCCACGCCCTTGGCCGCCATCTCGGTGGCCAGCGCCGCACCCAGGTCCGCGTCGAACTCGCGCAGCAGGCACTTGCCCCGGTACACCAGCGTGGTCTTCGCGCCCAGGCCGGCGAAGATGCTCGCGAACTCGACCGCGATGTAGCCGCCGCCGTAGACGATCACGCGCTCCGGCAGGCTCGGGAGGTAGAACGCCTCGTTGGAGGTGATGGCGAGGTCCGCGCCGGGAATGTCCGGCTTGCTCGGCCAGCCGCCGGTGGCCACCAGGATGTGCGCGGCGGTGACGCGCTTGCCGGCCACCTCGACGGTGTGCGCATCCACCACGGTGGCGCGCGCGTTGAACAGCACCACGCCCGAGCCCTTGAGCAGGCGTTCGTACACGCCGTTCAGGCGGGTGATCTCGCGGTCCTTGGCGGCGATCAGCGCCGGCCAGTCGAACGAGGACTCGCCCACGGTCCAGCCGTAGCCGGCGGCGTCCTCGAAGTCCTCGTGGTAGTGCGCGGCGTAGGACAGCAGCTTCTTGGGGATGCAGCCGACGTTGACGCAGGTGCCGCCGAGGTAGCGTTCCTCGGCCACCGCGACCTTCGCGCCCAGCTTGGCGGCCCAGCGGCTGGCGCGCACGCCACCCGAGCCGGCGCCGATCACGAACAGGTCGTAGTCGTATTGGGCCATGGGCATTTTCCGTGCTGCGTGGTGGTCGTTGCATTGCGCCGGGCGGGCCGCCCGGCGCCGGGGATGTCAGCGCGCCGTGCCCTCGGCGACCGGCGCAGCCTCGTGGGCGTGATCATGGTCGGCGTGGCCGCAGGCGGCGCCGTGCACGTGCTCGGCCGACCCGCAGGCCGAAGCGGCGGTCTCAGCTGGACCGCAACCGGTGGCGGCATCGTGGCCGCAGGCCATCGCGGGCGCCTTGGCGAACGGGTCCTCGCCGCGCGCCAGCGCGCCCAGCACGTAGGCCAGCATCGCGTCCATGCTGCCCGCGTGGTTCTCGAACCAGGGCGCGAGCTCGCGCGCCAGCACCCGGCCGACCTCGAACTTGCCGTCGGCGACCATGGTGCGCACCTCGCGCATGATGCCCAGCACGCCGTCGTGCTCCTGCACGTGGCAGTGCGCCGGCGGGAAGGTAATCGCGGCCATCTGCTCGTTCTCGCGGCCGAAGTGCGACTCGGCGTGCGCGAGCAGGGCATCCACGCTCGCCAGCATGGCATCATCGGCGCAGTCTTCCAGGCCCCCGAGCAGTTCGACGAACTCGACGTGGGTCTCATCCATCCAGTCCACGCCGAGGGCGAGCTTGTCGGACCATTGCAGGGAAGCCATACCGGGAATCTCCACCAGAGGGAGGCGCAAGCTTATCAGGGCGCTGCCGCCCCGGGCGCGACGGATCATGCCGGTTTGATGGACATCCCCCCGCAGGATGCGGCGCCTCCCCCGCCGGTCCCGCCACTTCCGGCCGAACCGGTGCCGGGCGGCACGCCGCTGGTGATCCCCGAGCCGATCGAGCACTACCTCGGGCGCACCGGCTACTGGTCGAGTTCGCGGCTGCGGCGCCTGGCACGCGGCGAATCGCCCGACGCGTCCTGGCTGCCCTACCCGGGCCCGTCCATGGGCGAGGCGCTGCATGCCTTCCTGCTGGAACCGGAGCGCTTCGCGCGCGAGTACTTCCGGCCGCGCGCGGTGGCGCAGGGCGCGGTGATGGAAGGCCCCACGCCGCCGGAGGAGCGCATCTGGATGGACGCGAAACAGGGCGAGGCGCTGGACTGGGCGCTGGCCGCCGTGCAGCGCTACGCACGCGCACCGCTCGCCCGATGGCTCGCCACCGGCACCAAGGAGTACTCGATCTACTGGGCGAGCGAGGATGGCCTGCGCTGGAAGGCGCGGCCGGACTGTTTCACCGAGGAGATCGTGCTGGACGTGAAGTCGGTGGGCGATGCGCGCCCCAACCGCTTCGCGCGCCTGCGCCGCCAGCGCGGCTACGACGTGCAGGCGGCGCTCTACGTCGAGGCGGTGGAACGGGTCACCGGCCACCGGCCGCGCTTTGCCTACCTGTCCATCGAGCTGATCCATCCGCGCGCCCTCTGGCTGCACGAACTGTCCGACGAGGACCTGGCCGTGGCACGCGCGCAGATCGAGGCGCTGCGCCCGCTGCTGGGGCGCGACGGCAGGCCGCTTGCGACGGACGCCGCCGCAGGCGGGGCGAAAGCTCCCGACAAGGACGGCGCGGCATAATCACGGCCCTCCACCTCAAGCGCCCAACGGACACCGTCATGAAAGCATCGCTAGCCGCAGGACTCGCCACCGAACGAAGCTTCACCGTGGACGAGACGCGCGTGATTGCCTTCATGGGCGATGAATGCCGCGTGTACGCCACGCCGTCCATCATCCGCGACGTCGAGGCCACCTGCCGCAACTTCCTGCTGGAGCACCTGGACGCGGGCGAGGACTCGGTGGGCACGCGGGTGAACATCGAGCATGTCGGACCGGCGCTGCTGGGCGCGCAGGTGACGGTGGGCGTCAAGCTGGTTGCGCTGGACGGAAGGCGCGTGGGCTTCGAGGCCAGCGTGCGCGACGCCGACGGCGAGGTCCTGCGCGGCACGCACGAGCGCTTCATCGTGAGCGTGGACAAGGTGCGCGAGCGCCTGCTGAAGAAGAAGGCCGCCGGCGAAGGCCGCGCGTCCGGCGGCGCAAGCCCAAGCTGATGGACCTGGGCGATCCGGTCGCGCGCCGCAGGCTGGCGCTGGCGGCCGCGGGCGCTGGCCTGCTGCTGCTCCTGATGGTGCTTGGCGCCTGGATGATGCTGGCGAAGGAAACACGCCCGGAACCGGCCGCCGGGTCCGCCGGCGCCACCGCCCCCGCCCGGGCGACGGCCGACGCGCCCGCCGCCGCGCTCGCGAGCCTGGACGACGAACCGGTGCTGCGCGCGCTGTTCGGCGCATGGGACGCCAAGGCGCGCACCGCCACCTGGGACGTGTCGGCCCTCGCGCCGGCGCAGCGCGGCAATGCCGCCAACGGCAGCGGGCGCGCGCAGGCCGGCATCCATGCGCGCATCGCCTTCACCGAGGGCGGCCGCGAGAAGACCGCGGTGCTGCTGCAGTCGGTGGAACTGGACGACAACGGCGCGCCGCTGGACTGCCACGCCTGCGGCGCGCTGCTAGGCGTGCACATCTACGCCCGCGCCGCGAACGGCCAGGGCTGGGTGCGCGAGCGCGGCAGCCACCAGGTCATGCATGTCGGCGCCTACGGCGCGCTTCCCGCCGCGCGGCTGGTGGAACTGGCCCCGGGTCGGGCCGGGCTGCTGCTGGAGGGAGGAGACATGGGGCAGGGTTATGCCAGCCAGTACGGCGTGCTGGTGGACCTGGGCGGGGACACGCCGCGCGAGGCCAGCGACTTCATCGACCTGGGCGCATCCAACGAAGGCGCCTGCGATGCGTCGGTGAAGCCGGGAACCCCGGTCGCGCAGGAGCCGGGCGCGGCGGAGGCCTGCTGGTCCTACCAGGGCACGCTGACCCTGGCGCCGCCCGCGACGCCGCGTTCGCCGCAAGGGCCGGTCGCGTGGCACGACCTCAGCGTGCGCTGGCGCGGCACGCGCGCCGCGCCGAACAACGGCGTGGATGCGTTCGAGCAGGGCGTCACCGTGCAGCATGACGGACGCGCCTGGCCGGGACGCATCGGACCCAAGCTGCTGCTGCCCTAGCCCTTCATTGCACGCCCGGCGCGTCCCAACGCGCCCCTCGCAAGGCGGTTGACCGCGCGCGAAAATATATAGGCGTCATCCGCCGTCAACACGCTGCAAGGCGGCGCGTTATTCGCCTTGTATCCGCAAGCCGCGGAACACAACGACAAAGAGGACACCACCATGAACAAGCTGATCTCCATCATCGTCGCCGGTGCCTTCGCTGGCGCGTCGATCTCCGCCATCGCCCAGGCCCCGAAGGCCGCGACCCCCGCCACCCCGGCGCCGGCCGCTGCCGCCCCGGCCGCGACCCCCGCCGCGCCCGCGAAAGCCGAAGCCCCCAAGGCCGAAGCCAAAGCCGACGCGAAGGCCGCCAAGTCCGAAAAGGGCGAGAAGGGCAAGAGCGCCGACAAGGGCAAGGGCGCTGACAAGAAGGATGCCGCCAAGAAGTAAGGCAGCAGGCAGTCCACCGCGCAGCCCGGTACACCGGGCCGCGCGGAGATCCTCCAGAAACGCCGTCCCGGTGAGAGCCGCGACGGCGTTCTGCCTTGTGGCGGGGGCATCGCCGCGCGCGCCGGACCACAGCGGCGCCCTTCAGCGGCTCCACGATCCGCGCCACCGGAACGCGGCTTTGCATTTCATAATGGCTGTGCGCGACGACTGCGCCCGTAACCTTCGCGGGAGCAGGCCGGGCTACAATCCGCGCCGACCGGGCCGGTCTTGAAGCCCGGCCCCGCCGTCCCCACATCTGCGCCATTGGGGCGGTCTTGCCCCACTAGCCCTCCACAAGGAGAGTCGGATGAAACGGATCGTGCTGTTCCTCGCCACCAACATCGCCGTACTGGTGGTGATCAACATCATCGTGTCGGTGCTGGGGCTGAACAAGTTCCTGACGGCCAACGGCCTGAACCTGCCCATGCTGCTCGGCTTCTCGGCCGTGGTCGGCTTCTCCGGCGCGATCATCTCGCTGCTGCTGTCCAAGACCATGGCCAAGTGGTCCACCGGCGCGAGGATCATCGACGGCTCGGAAGGCACCAACGAGTTCTGGCTGGTCAACACCGTCCACCAGCTGGCCG
>CAIVVS010000067.1 GCA_903909415.1 uncultured Pseudomonadota bacterium
CGACCAGCCGCCGGTGATTGCCGGGCCCGACGAACCGGTGCACACGAAGCCTCCAGCGCCGGACCGCACCCAGACCCTCAAGGTCTGGGACCCCCTGGTACGCCTGGCGCACTGGAGCCTCGCCGCCAGCGTCATCCTGGCCTTCGTTTCCCATGAGGGCGGCAATCCCCTCCACGACTGGCACGAAGTTCTTGGCTACATCGCGCTGGGCATCGTCGGCATCCGCCTCGCGTGGGGATTCTTCGGCCCGCGCTACGCACGATTTGCACAGTTCGTCCGTACGCCACGCGAAGTGCTCGAATACGCGAGGCGCGTGAAAGCGGCCACCGAACCGCGCCACCTCGGCCACAACCCGCTAGGCGGCTGGATGGTCGTCATCCTGCTCGCTGCCGTGGCACTCGCCAGCGGATCAGGCTGGCTCTACGTCACCGACCGCTTCTGGGGCGTCGAATGGGTGGGCGAGTTGCACGATTTCACGGGCCACCTGCTGCTCCCGCTTGTCGCGCTATACATCGCCGGCGTTTTCTTCACCTCGCGCCGCCACCAGGAAAGCCTCGTGGCCGCGATGTTCAGAGGGCGCAAGCGATCCCCAACCGGTAACGACATTGACCAATGACCCCAGTCATCCCACCTATTGCGTGAGGCAATCCACCGGCACAACTGCCCCGGTGGAATGGCGGGATTAGAATGGTGCGGGGGGAAATGTCCATGAAATTCTTTGCAAGCCGTCGTTATCCGGTCTTCGCCGGAATCATCCTGGCGCTGCTGGCCGCCACCGGCGCCATTGCGCAGGGTTATCCCAACAAACCCATCCGCTACATCGTGCCCTACGGCCCAGGTGCCACGCTGGACCTCGTCGCCCGTACCATGGCCCCGGACATGGGCAAGGCCCTCGGCCAGCCGTTGATTGTCGAGAACAAGCCCGGCGCGGACGCGATGATCGGCCTCGAGCACGTGGCCAAGCAGTCGCCGGCCGACGGCTACACCGTGACCATCGCCGCCGTGGCGGGCCTTGCCACGCTGCCGCTGACGGTGAAGGACCTGCGCTTTGATCCTCTGAAAGACCTGCCGCCCGTGATCAGCATGGTGGAGGGCGCCTACATCTTCGGCAGCTCGGCCAAGTACCCGTGGAAAACCTTCAATGAATTCATCGCCAATGCCAAGGCCAACCCGGGAAAGCTCAATTACGGCGCCTCCAGCACGGCGGTCCGCCTGCTGTCCGAGGCGCTGATCCGCGCCACCGGCGTGAACATCGTCTACATCCCGTACAAGGAAGGCGGCGCCTACATCACCTCGGTGGGCACGGGCGAAGTGCAGATGGGGTTCATGTCCGAAGGCTCGGCCATCGGCCTGGGTGATCGGTTCCGCGCGCTGGCCGTCACTGGCGCGGCGCGGCGCGCCACCTACCGCGATGTGCCCACCTTTGCCGAACTCGGGCATCCGGAAATCCGCGGCGTGGCGTATTCGCTCAACGTGGCAGCGGGAACGCCGAAGCCCATCATCGATCGTCTGAATGCCGCGGCCGGCCAGGCGCTGCAGCAGCCCGACGTGAAGGCGCAGTACGCCAAGATGCGGCTCGACGTGGTCGGCGGCACGCCGGATGAAGCGGCGCGCATCCTCGCCAACATGGCGAAGACCTACGCCGAGATCGCCAAGAACGTCGGCATCCAGGCCGAGTAATCCGCCAGACATCCGACCGCCACTGACTTCGCACAGGAACGTTCCATGAATTTTGCGCAGATCCTTGCCGATACGGCAGCCCGTGCGCCGCAGCGCACCGCCCTCATCGATGCCGACGCCACCGCCCCCGGCGGGCGCGAGACGCTGACCTACGCCGACCTGTGGCTGCGCGCGCGCGCATTTGCCGGCGGCCTCGCCGCGCGCGGCCTGAAACCCGGCGACCGCGTCGCTCTGTTGCTGCCGAATTCGCGCGAGTACGCCGAGGCGTTCCTTGGCATTGCCACGGCAGGGCTCGTGGCCGTGCCCATGAATATCCGGCTGCTGGAATCCGAGCTGCTGCACATGCTGCGCGACTCGGGCGCGCGCCTGCTGATCGCGCAGGACGCGCTCTTTGCCGGCCGCGAGGCGCTGGTCGGCGTGACCGAACTCGGCGTCGCCGTCATGCGAGCCACCGGGCCGCTCGCGGCTCCGAAATTCCCCTACGAAGACATCGCGCGCACGCCGGGCGCGGCCGCGCCGGCAAAGCCCGTGGAGCGGGCCGCCAGCGACCTCTCCTCGTTGATGTACACCAGCGGCACCACCGGCCTGCCCAAGGGCGTGATGCTGCCGCATGGTTCGTGGATCGCCGTCTCGGACACCACGCGCCGCCTGCTGGAATACGGTGACGCCGAGGTCACGCTGCATGCGGCGCCCCTGACCCACGGCGCCGGCTTCCTGCTGCTGCCGACACTGGCCGCGGGCGGGGTCAACCTCGTGGTGTCGAAGTTCGAGCCCTCGCGCATCCTCAAGCTCATGCGCGACGAGCGCGTGACCAACAGCTTCCTCGTGCCCTCCATGATCCAGATGCTGCTCGACACGCCCGACCCGGACGCAGCAAAGCCGGCCCCCGGCAAAGGCAGCCACCCGGACCTGAAGACCATCTACTACGCGGGCTCGCCCATCGACCCCGGCACGCTCACCGGCGCGCTGGAGCGCTTCGGCACCAGCGTGCTGGTGCAGTCCTTCGGGCAGATGGAGTCGCCCATGTTCTTCACGCTCATGGACCGGCGCGACCATGGCCGCATCGCCGACGGCAG
>CAIVVS010000068.1 GCA_903909415.1 uncultured Pseudomonadota bacterium
CAACGGATCGCGGCCCGAACCAGCGCCAGAACTGGCGCTCCGGGCAGAAAAAAGCCCGCCCGATATAGGTCAGGCATTGTCAATTGGTGGAGTGGAAGGGAATCGAACCCTCGACCTTCGCATTGCGAACGCGACGCTCTCCCAACTGAGCTACCACCCCATGGAAGAGGCGAGATTTTACCCGAAACTGCCTCCCGCTGCGACCCGGACGGAACGTTGCCGGGGCGGGGCCTCCCGCACCAGTGAGCGCACGCTGACGATGCCGCCCTCGCGGGTGCGGGACTCTCGGATCTCGATCACCCGGCCGTCGGCCAGGTGCTGCACCACGGGGCTGCCGTCGGCGTTCCGGTGCAGGGCCAGCCGGTGGCTCATCCAGGTCTCCGGGTCGGCATGCGCCAGCGGGTCGGCGATCGCATGGCGCTCCAGCGCCAGCCGCAGGAGGGTGGCGAAGGGCGTGCCCGCCAGCACCGGCAGTTCGCGCAGGTAGGGGTAGAGGTCCAGGTAGCGGCGGTTGTAGAGCTGCAGCCGGTCGTCGCGGTCCCACAGGCAGAAGGCGTCGGGCAGGCCTTCAATGGCGTCCTCGACGCGGGTGCGCGCCGCGTGCATTTCCCGGTGCACGGTCATCAGCGCGCGCTGCTGCGCGTCCAGCGCGGCGGCGGCCTGCTCCAGCGTGGCGAGCTGGCGCAACAGCAGCGAGCCGATGGCGCCGAACAGCGCGCACACCACCAGGCCGAGCAGCCCCTCCTCCAGCGCATCGCGCCGCCACGGCGCGAGCACCTCGTCCTGGTCCAGCGACAGCACCACCACCAGCGGCTGGCCGCGCACCGCGCGGTGCGCCACGATCAGTTCGCGCCCGTCGGACAGCGCCGCGTGCAGCAGCCCGGTGTCGGCGCGCGCGATGGCCTCGCGCACCTGGGTGGATTCGGCCAGCGCCGCGCTGCCGGCTTCCAGCGGCGCGGCGACCAGCAGGCTGCCGTCGGCGCGCAGCAGCGCTAGGTCGCTGCCCGAGCTGGCGGAGATGGAAGTGAAGAAGCGCGCGAAATGCTCCGCGTCCAGCTGCGCGACGATGAAGGCCAGCAGCCGGCCGTCGTCGGCGCGCAGCGCCAGCGACATCGGGAAGCACGGCGTGCTGGTGCCGCCGCGCTCGCCGGAACGCGTGCCGACATGGAGCGGATCCGATCCGGCGCGACGGTGGTGGGCGAGCATCTCGCCGCCGGCCTTGGCGGGCATGGCGTCCCACAGGCCCTGGGGCACGGCCGCGAGCAGGCGGCCATCGGCGTCGTACACCGCCATCGCGCGCACCTGCGGCACGCGTGCCGACTCGCGCGCCAGCACCGCGCGCAACGCCTCGGCCGAGCCGCCGCTCGCGGCCGCCAGCAACGAGGGACTGACGCGCGCCGCGGCGGCCACCCGTTCCAGCGCGGCGCTGGTTTCCACCAGGCTGCGCGCGGCGTGTTCCTCGATGGACCGCGCCAGGTTGGCGGCCTGCGACTCGGCGCCCTGCAGCATGTCCTCGCGCTGCAGCTTGAGGTGCCAGGCGAGCACGGCCAGGCTCGCGGCCAGCGCGGCGGCGATCAGTAGCAGCAGGCCGACGTGCAGCCGGCGGAAGCGCGATGTCTCCATGATTTCAATGTAGCCCGGGGCGGCCCGGCTTCCCCGGGCCATGTGCATGAATATAGGCACAATTTCCGCCCCGGACCGAGGCGCCGGCTGACGCGCCGCGCGATGGGACTATGATTCCCTTGCCGTCCGTGACTTACTGCACGCCCGGCACCCTCCACACACCCACACCAGCAGCGAGCGACCATGCAGATCAACCCGCCGTTCGGCTACAAGGAAATCGTCCCCTTCTACCGCAACCAGAAGGTGCGCCTGCCGGCGGCCGGCGCGCTGCCGGCCTTCGTGCGCGGCGCCAACGCGATCCCGGTGAGCTACACCGAGTTCTCGGTGGCCAGCCGTGACTATCCTCTGGTGTTCACCTCCACCGATGCCGGGCAGAGCTTCGCCGCGGTCGCGGTGCTGGGCTTCGGCGCCTCGGAGAACCTGTTCCTGCAGGGCGATGCCTGGGACCCCTCGGTCTACCTGCCGGCCTATGCGCGGCGCTACCCGTTCTGCATGGCGCGCGTGACGCTGGACAACGTGGAGCAGGCCGACCGGCTGATCTGCGTGGAGAAGGAGTTCCTCGCCGATGACGGCGAGCTGATGTTCAGCGAGTCCGGCGCGGCGCTGGAGCGCTGGCAGCCGATCGAGAAGCTGCTGCAGGAGTACGAGGCCGACCTGGAGCGCAGCCGCGAGCTGTGCGGCGTGCTGGCCGACTACGGGCTGCTGGAGCCGTTCACGCTGCAGGCGGTGCTGGCCAACGGCGGGCCGATGAACCTGGGCGGCATGTACCGCGTCGAGGAGAAGAAGCTCGAGTTCCTCAACGCCGCGCAGCACAAGAACCTGATCAAGAAGGGGATCATGGGGCGCATCTACGCCCACATCATCTCCATCGACAACTTCGCGCGCCTGCTCACGCGCAAGAACGCGGCGGAAGCCAAGGCCTGAGGGCGCGCGGCCGTTCCCGCGGAAGCGGGAAGACAGCGTCGTTCCGGGTGGACAGAAACGTCGCTGGATTCCGGCTCGCTGCTTCGCAGCGTCCGGAATGACGGTGTCTCCGCTGCACAGTTCGGTCATTCCCGCGGAGGCGGGAATCCAGTGTCGTTCTGGGGTGACTTCAACGACACTGGATTCCGGCTCGCCGCTGCGCGGCGTCCGGAATGACGGGGGCTCCGTTGCAGGGCTCGGTCATTCCCGCGGAAGCGGGAATCCAGCGTCTTTCCGGGTGGACATAAACGTCACTGGATTCCGGCTCGCCGCTGCGCGGCGTCCGGAATGACGGGACCTTCGTGGCACGACGCCGTCATTCCCGCGAAAGCGGGAATCCAGTGTCGTTGACGATATCCCGCTAGCTGCGGGATCCGCCCTCGTCCGGCAACTCGTAGTGTGTCGGGTCGGGCGCGAGGCTTTCGTCCGGGCCGCCCGCCACCGGCGCGGATTCCTGGGCCACCTGCTCCACCAGCTTCTTCGCGGCACGCTCGCGCAGCTTGGCGAAGCGCGCGGCGTCCTTGGGCGCGAGCGCCTTCTCGTGCGCAGCGCGGCGCAGGCGGTCCATCACCGCCGCCCAGGAGGGCGTGTCCGGCGGCAGCTCGACCAGGATCAGGTCGGCACCGCTGGCGTCGAGGGCGCGCAGGTTGGCATACAGCGCCTTCGCATACTGCGAGGGCACGGCCGGCACCACCGCGAGCAGGGCCTGCGCCAGGCGCGGCACCGCGACTTCCAGCGCCAGCACCGCAACGCGCTGGCCCTTGTGCTCGACCAGGGTGTCGATGATCTCGACGCGCTTCATCAGGCGCATGCGCGCGCGCGGCGCGTAGTGCGCGGCATGGCTGCCGGGCACGCGCGGCGTGTCGCCCGAACCCGCTTCTCCCTCCGCGGCCGGCGGGGCCGGCAGGCGCACTTCTTCGCCGACGATGTCCGCGATCTGCGCGAGCGCCAGCGCGCCCGGACGCAGCAGCACCGGGTGGCCTGCGGAGTAGTCGATGATGGTGGACTCGATGCCCAGGTTGCACGGGCCGCCGTCCAGCACCAGCGCGACGTCGTTGCCCAGGTCGTCGATCACGTGCTGGCCGCGCGTCGGGCTGATGCGGCCGAAGCGGTTGGCCGAGGGCGCGGCGATCGCGCCGCCGAAGGCGCGCAGCAGCGCCTGCGACACCGGGTGCGAGGGCACGCGCAGGCCGACGGTGTCCTGCCCGCCGGTGAGCGCATCCGACACGCCGGGCTTGCGCTTGAGGATCAGGGTCAGCGGGCCGGGCCAGAAACGCGTGGCGAGCTTCATCGCGCCGGGCGGCACTTCCGCCGCCCAGTCGGACAGCTGTTCCGCGTCAGCCAGGTGCACGATCACCGGATGGGTGCCGGGGCGCTTCTTGACCGCGTACAGCTTGGCGAGCGCCGCATCGCTGCGCGCATCCGCGCCCAGGCCGTAGACGGTCTCGGTGGGGAAGGCGACCAGTTCGCCCGAGGCCAGCAGGGCCGCACCGCGCGCGACCGCTTCCAGGTCCTCGCCGCTGGCGAGGTTGGCCGCCGGGGGCTTGGGCTCGGGGAAACCACCCTGCTTCTTGTCCGGGGCCTGCTCGACCGCCGGGCCGCTTGCGTCCGGCGCGGGGGCTGCGCTCTGCTGCTCTTCAGTCATGCGTTCAATGCCTTTCTTGCCTGTGCGGCGCGCGCCAGCGCGAGCTCGCGCGTTCCGGCCACGAAGGTCACGTGGCCCATCTTGCGACCGGGACGCGGATCGTCCTTGCCGTACAGGTGGAGTTTCGCGCCGGGGATGGCCAGCACCGCGGACCAGTCGGGCTCGCCCTTCGCCCAGACGTCCCCCAGCAGGTTGATCATCACCGCGGGGCGCAGCAGGTCGGTGTCGCCCAGCGGCAGGCCGGCGAGCACGCGCGCCTGCTGCTCGAACTGCGAGGTGAGGCAGGCGTCGATGCTGTAGTGGCCGCTGTTGTGCGGGCGCGGCGCGATCTCGTTGACCAGCAGCTCGCCGCCCTCGAGGATGAAGAACTCCACGCACATCACGCCCACGTATCCCAGTCCGGTGGCGATCGCCCCGGCCGCGGCCACCGCGCGCGCGGCCAGCGCCGCATCCACGCGCGCCGGCACGATGCTGGTGGCGAGGATGCCGTCCACGTGCTCGTTCTCCGCGACCGGGAAGGCGGCGATGGCGCCGCCGTCGTTGCGCGCCACCACCACCGAGATCTCCAGCTTGAGCGCGAGCCGCGCCTCGAGCACGCAGGGCACGGCGCCGAACTGCGCGAAGGCGGCGCGCGCGGCGGCAGCATCGGCGACGCGCGCCTGGCCCTTGCCGTCGTAACCCAGGCGGCTGACCTTGAGGATGCCGGGGAACAGGCCAGCGGGCGCGGCGGCGATGTCGGCCTCGGCGTTGATCACCGCATGCGGCGCGACCTCGATGCCGCAGGAGCGCACGAAGGCCTTCTCGCGGATGCGGTCCTGTGCGATGGCCACCGCGTCGGCGCCGGGCGTGACGCGGCAGCTGGCCGCGAGGTAGCGCATCGCCTCGGCCGGCACGTTCTCGAATTCGGTGGTGACGCCCGCGCAACTGCCGGCCATGTCGGCCAACGCGCCGGCGTCCAGGTAATCCGCGGCGATGTGGCGGTCTGCGACCGAGCCCGCGGGACTGCGCTCGCCCGGGTCCAGCACCGCGACGCGGTAGCCCATGCTCTGGGCCGCCATGGTGAACATCCTGCCCAGCTGGCCGCCGCCCAGCAGGCCCAACCAGCCGCCGGGACGTACCGGGACCGGCTTCATTTCACCGGGGGCAGTTTCATGCCGCGCGCATGCGCGCTCTGGCGCTTGCGGAACGCGGTGAGCTCGCGCGCCAGGCGCTGCGCGAGCGGCGTGGCGCTGCCGTGCGCGATCAGGGACACCGCGAACAAGGCCGCATTGGCCGCGCCCGCCTCGCCGATGGCGAAGGTCGCGACCGGTATGCCCTTGGGCATCTGCACGATGGACAGCAGCGAATCCTGGCCCTTGAGGTAGCGCGAGGGCACGGGCACGCCCAGCACCGGCACCGTGGTCTTGGCCGCGAGCATGCCCGGCAGGTGGGCGGCACCGCCGGCGCCGGCGATGATGGCGCGCAGGCCGCGCTTCGCCGCAGCTTCCGCATACGCGAACATGTCATCGGGCATGCGGTGCGCCGAGACCACGCGGGTCTCGTGCGGCACGCCGAATTCCTTGAGCAGCGCGGCGGCATGCTGCATCACGTCCCAGTCGGACGAGCTGCCCATGACGATGCCGACCATGGGCGCCGCGGTCTTCTTCGGCGCTTTCTTCTTTGCCGGCTTCTTCGTCGCCATCAGTGCAATTCCTGTCCGGTGATGCGGCGCAGGGCCTCGCGGTACTTGTCGGCGGTGCGCGCCACCACGTCCGCCGGCAGGCTGGGCGCGGGCGGACACTTGTCCCACTTGATGGACTCGAGGTAGTCGCGCACGTACTGCTTGTCGAAGGACGGCGGGCTGGTGCCGGGGGCGTACTGGTCGGCGGGCCAGAAGCGCGAGGAGTCCGCGGTCAGCGCCTCATCGATCAGGTGCAGCTTGCCGGCGTCGTCCAGGCCGAACTCGAACTTGGTGTCGGCGATGATGATGCCGCGCTCGCGCGCCAAGTCCGCCGCCTCGGTGTACAGGCGCAGCGTGGTGTCGCGCGCCTGCGCGGCGATCGCCGGGCCGCACAGCTTCTCGGCCTGCGCGAAGGAGATGTTCTCGTCGTGCGAGCCGGTCTCGGCCTTGGTCGCGGGCGTGAACAGGGTCTGCGGCAGGCGGTCGGCCTGGCGCAGGCCGGCCGGCAGCCGGATGCCGCAGACTTCGCCGGAATCCTGGTAGTCCTTCCAGCCCGAGCCGATCAGGTAGCCGCGCGCCACCGCCTCGATGGGCAGCGGCTTCAGGCGTCGCACCACCACCGCGCGGCCGCGCACCTGCTCCGCCTCGCCCGGCGCCACCACCGATTCCGGCGCGATGCCGGTGAGGTGGTTGGGAATGACATGCGCCAGGCGCGCGAACCAGAAGTCCGACATCGCCGACAGCACCCGCCCCTTGTCCGGGATGGGGTTGGGCAGGATCACGTCGAAGGCGGACAGGCGGTCGGTGGTGACCACCAGCAGCTTGTCCTCGCCCACCGCGTAGATGTCGCGCACCTTGCCGCGCGACAGCAGCGGCAGGCTGGCGATGCTTGTCTCGAAGATCGGCGCGGACATGGATGCGGGTTCGGCAGTGGAACTGGATGCGAAGGCCGCTCAGGCGGCCTTCTTCTCCATGTCGGCCTTGTACTGGCCGGCGGCCGCAAGGCCGTTCATGCGCGAGCGGTGCATCAGCGCGGCCTGCGCCGCGGCGACGTTGGCGGGCGCGCCCTTCCAGGCCTTGAGCGCGGCGGCCTGCAGCGCGCGGCCGTAGGAGAAGGTCAGCGCCCAGGGTCCGCCACCCATGCGGTTCATCGCATCGAGGTGGGCGGTGGCGAGTTCGTCGGACTGGCCGCCGGACAGGAAGGCGATGCCGGGCACGGCCGCGGGCACGGTGCGCTTGAGCACGGTGAGCGTGCGCGAGGCGACCTCGTCCACGCTGGCCTGGCGCGCGCAGTCCTTGGCGGAGATCACCATGGAGGGCTTCAGCACCATCTCCTCCAGGCGCACGCGCTGCGAGGCGAGCGCGGCGAAGGTCTCGCGCAGCGTCCACTCGGTGGCGGCTTCGCAGGCGTCGATGTCGTGGCTGCCGTCCATCAGCACTTCCGGCTCGATGATGGGCACCAGGCCCGCTTCCTGGCAGATCGCGCCGTAGCGCGCCAGCGCGTGGGCGTTGGCGGTGATGCAGGCGGCCGAGGGAATGCCGTTGCCGATGGTGATCACGGCGCGCCACTTGGCGAACTTGGCGCCCAGCTTGACGTACTCGGCGCAGCGCTTGGCCAGGCCGTCCAGGCCTTCGGTGACCGTCTCGTCCGGGCACAGGGCCATGGGCTTGGCGCCGGTGTCCACCTTGATGCCGGGCAGGATGCCCTGCTTGGCCAGCATCACCGGGAAGGGCGTGCCGTCGGCGGAGGCCTGGCGCAGCGTCTCGTCGTACAGGATCACGCCGCTGATGAAGTCACCCACGCCGCGCGCGGAAAACAGCATGTCGCGGTAGGCGCGGCGATGCTCTTCGGTGTTCTCGACGTTGATGCTCTTGAAGCGCTTTTCGATGGTGCCGGTGGACTCGTCAGCGGCAAGGATGCCCTTGCCTTTTGCCACCATGGCTTGCGCGACTTTGGCCAGCTCGCTGGACATTCGGACTCTCCGGAAAACGGGTGTGGTCGGAACTGCTCGGTGAACCGGGGATTTTACCGGGTTTGCGCCATTCCCCGACGCCCGACATGGAATGCGCGGCCTCCTTGCTGCGGGGTCGCGCAGGGCCTTGATTCCTTGGACTTGTTGCGCGCTGGCGCGCGCATGGGTCACGGGTTCAGCAGCGTTCCTGGTGCCGGCGGCGCACCGTGGACAGCACCTCGTCGGCGTCGCGCTTCCACCAGTTGGCCGAGGACATGATCTCCACCTCGTGCATGCCGCGGTAGCCGGCCTGCTCCATCCAGGAGCGCACCAGCGGGATGTCGATCACGCCGTCGCCCATCATGCCGCGGTCGGTGAGCAGGTCGCGGGTGGGCACCAGCCAGTCGCACAGGTGGAAGGCGTAGAGCCGCTCCTGCTCGCCGGCGCGGTTGATCTGCGCCTGCAGCAGCGGGTCCCACCACACGTGGTACAGGTCCACTGCCACGCCCAGGCCGCCACCGCCGTTGCCTCCCTTGCCGGCCAGCTCGTCACACAGGTCCAGGGCCTGCGCCAGCGTGTTCACGCAGGCGCGGTCGGCGCAGGTCATGGGATGCAGCGGTTCGATCGCCAGGCGCACGCCGGCCGAGCGCGCATGGTCCAGGATCTGGCCGATGCCGTCGCGCACCATCGCGCGCGCGCCAGCCAGGTCCTTGGATTCCGGCGGCAGGCCGCCCACCACCAGGATCAGGCATTGCGCTTCCAGCGCGGCGGCATCGTCGATGGCGCGGTAGTTGTCCTCGATGGAGCGGGCGCGGCCAGCGCGGTCGTTCGCGGGGAAGGAGCCGCCGCGGCACAGGCCGGTGACCGTCAGGCCGTTGTCGCGGATCATCTTCGCGGCGGTCTTCACGCCGAGTTCGGCCAGCTTGTCGCGCCAGGGCGCAATGCCGGGGATGTTGTGGCGCGCGCAGCCTTCGATGCACTCGCGCAGGTTCCATTGGTCGCGCACCGTCACCACGTTCAGGGACAGCAGGCCGGGGTCGGGGGAATTCATCGTCTTTGCCATGGTCGTGGGTCGTCGGTCGCCGGTCGTCAGGTCAGGTGAGGCAGGGTACGCGGTTCAGGCGGGAACGCCGTGCACGTCGAGCAGCGCGCGCATGCGCCACGCCGCCAAGGCCGGGTCGGCGAGCAGGCCGGCGGCATCGGCCAGGCGCAGCACCTGCGACAAATGGGTGATGGAACGCGCCGACTGCTGGCCGCCGACCATGGTGAAGTGGTCCTGGTGGCCGTTCAGCCACGCAAGGAACACCACGCCGGTCTTGTAGAAGCGCGTCGGCGCGGCGAACACCAGGCGCGACAGCGGCACGGTGGGCGCGAGGATGGCGTGGAAGCGGTCCATGTCACCCGCCGCCATCGCATCCAGCGCGGCGGATGCCGCCGGCGCGATGGCGGCGAAGATGCCGAGCAGCGCGTCCGAATGGCCCTGCGCGTCGCCGGCGATCAGCGAGGGGAAGTTGAAGTCGTCGCCGGTGTACATGCGCACGCCCCCGGGCAGCCTGCGGCGCATGTCGACCTCGCGCTGCTCGTCCAGCAGCGAAATCTTGATGCCGTCCACCTTGGCCGCGTTCGCCGCGATCACCGACAGCGCGGTGTCCATCGCCGCCGTCAGGTCGCGGCTGCCCCAGTACCCGGCGAGCGCCGGGTCGAACATGTCGCCCAGCCAGTGCAGGATCACCGGCTCGCGCACCTGCGACAGCACGCGGCCGTAGACCCTGGCGTAGTCGTCCGGGCCCTTGGCGCAGGCGGCGAGCGCGCGGCTGGCCATCAGGATGATGCGGCTGCCGGCCTTCTCCACCGCAGCGCACTGCTCTTCATAGGCGGCGATCACCTGGTCGATGCCGACGCTTGGTCCCGGCATCAATTGGTCGGTGCCGACGCCGGAGTAGATCACCGCGCCGGGCGTCTCCTTCGAGGCCTGCACCGAGCGCGTGATCAGTTCCAGCGACGCCGCCCAGTCCATGCCCATGCCGCGCTGCGCGGTGTCCATGGCCTCGGCCACGCCCAGGCCCAGCGACCAGAGGTGGCGACGGAACGCGATGGTGCGGTCCCAGTCGATCGCCGACGTCACCCAAGGATCGCGCGTGGCGACAGGATGCGCGACCACGTGCGCTGCAGCCAGCGCGCGCCGCGTCCAGGGCTTGGCCCGCGCGGACTCGAAGCGCAGCGGTTCATGCAGTTCGAATTGCTCCAGCGCGCCTGCCTCGGTGGGCAGGCGCAGGCTGGCGACGAAACCGCGCGCGCTCATGGCAAAAATGCCCGGAAATACGATAACTCGCTGATTTTATTCATTTTTTAATCCATCTCCGAATCAAGGCTGCATTGTCCAGGTCGGCGTCGCCGTCGGCGATCGCCTCGTCGAGCAGGCGCGCGTGCGCCTCGGTGAGCGGCAGCGCGAGCTGCGCGCGCGCGGCGAAGGCCTGCATCAGCGCCACGTCCTTGCGGTGCTGGCGGATGCGCGACTCCGGCCTGAAGTCGCCGCTGACCATCTTCTCGCCCTTGGCGATCGCGGCGCTCGACGCAGCGGGCGAATCGCGCACGATGTCCAGGAACACGCCGCGCGGGATGCCGAGCGCCTGCGCGAAGGCCATGCCCTCGGCCAGCGCCGCGCGATTCAGGCCCAGCACCAGGTTGCTTGCGAGCTTGGCGCGCGCGCCCATGCCGGCGGCACCGACGCGCACACGCTGTGGCGCGATCGCGGCGAGGATGTCCGAGGCGGCCTTGCAATCCGCGTCGCTGCCGGCGATGAAGGCGAGCGCGGTTCCCTCGCGTATCGCCTCGCTCGAACCGGACAGCGGCGCTTCCACATGGGCCACGCCCTGCGCCGCGAGTTGCGTGGCGAGCGCCTCGATGCGCTCCGGGTCGGCGGTGGTGCAGTTCACCACCAGCGCGAGTCCCGGTGCATCGGCAACAAAACGCGCGACATCATCCGCATCGAATACCGCGACGACCACCCGCGAACAGCGTCGCGCGAGGTCCGCCGCCGAGTCCGCGCATGCACCGCCGCGCTGCACGAGGGCCTCGCGCTGCGCGGCCACCACGTCCCAGCCGAGCACGGCAAAGCCGGCGCCGGCGAGCCGCGCGGCCAGCGCGCTGCCCACCAGGCCCAGGCCCGCGACGCCGATCGGCGGGGATGCGGTCATCTCCCCTCTCAGGCCTTGAGCGCCGGCACGTCGATCCAGCGGCGTTCCTTCCAGGACTTCAGGCCCGCCTCGACCAGCTGCACGCCCTTGGCGCCTTCCAGCAGGGTCCACTTGAACGGCGCGTCCTCGCACACGTGGCGGATGTAGGCCTCCCACTGGATCTTGAAGCCGTTGTCGAAGTCGCTGGTGTCGGGCACTTCCTGCCAGGTGTCGTAGAAGTTCATCTTCTGCGGCACGTCCGGGTTCCACACCGGCTTGGGCGTGGCGACACGCGCCTGCGCGACGCACTTCTGCAGGCCGGCGACCGCCGAGCCGTGCGTGCCATCCACCTGGAAGGTGACCAGGTCGTCGCGGCGCACGCGCACGCACCAGGAGCTGTTGATGTGCGCGATCACCCCACCTTCCAGCTGGAAGGTGGCATAGGCCGCGTCATCGGCGTCGGCCTTGTACTTCTTCCCGTTCTCGTCCCAGCGCGCCGGGATGTGGGTCGCGCCCAGGCAGGACACGCTCTTCACCTCGCCGAACAGGTTGTCCAGCACGTAGCGCCAGTGGCACAGCATGTCGAGGATGATGCCGCCGCCCTCTTTCGCCTTGTAGTTCCACGAGGGGCGCTGCGCCGGCTGCAGGTCGCCCTCGAACACCCAGTAGCCGAACTCGCCGCGCACCGAGAGGATCTTCCCGAAGAAGCCCGAGTCGCGCAGCATCGCGAGCTTGCGCAGGCCCGGCAGGAACAGCTTGTCCTGCACCACGCCGTGCTTGATGCCGGCCTTCTTCGCCGCGCGCACCAGGTCCAGCGCGTCGCGCAGGCCGGTGGCCACCGGCTTCTCGCAGTAGATGTGCTTGCCCTTGGCCATGGCCGCGCGCAGCAGCTTCGGGCGCATCAGCGTGGAGGCGGCGTCGAAGAACACCGTGTCCTCCTTGTTGGCCAGCGCCTTGTCCAGGTCGGTGGTCCAGCGCTGCACGTTGTATTTCTTCGCCAGCGACTTGAGCTTGTCGGCATTTCGACCGACCAGGATGGGATCGGGCATCACGCGCGTGCCGTCGGCCAGGCGCACCCCGCCCTGCTCGCGGATCGCGCAGATTGACCGTTCCAGGTGCTGGTTCATCCCCATGCGCCCGGTGACGCCGTACATGATGATGCCCAGTCGTTGCTCTGCCATGTTGCCTCCTGATCAGCTTGGTGTGGTGGGTGTGGCCGTCGCGCCGCGCCTACTGGCGCGACAGGCCGGTCACGACGAGGTCCTGCATGTGCGCCAGGCGTTCGCCCCGGCGCGCGGGATCGGCGAGCGACGGGTCGAACACCGTCGCCAGCGTGTGGTTGTTGGACAGGTAGAACCAGCACATGCCGGCGATCGAGATGTAGAGCTGCAGCGGGTCCACGCCGCTGCGGAACAGGCCTTCGCGCTCGCCGCGCGCCAGCACCTCGCGCAGCAGCGCGATCACCGGCGAGTTCAGCGCGCGCAGCTCGGGCGTGCCCTGCAGGTGGCGCGCGCGGTGCAGGTTGGCGCTGTTCAGCAGCGTGAGGAACTCGGGGTGCGCGAGGTAGTACTCCCAGGTGAAGCGCACCATGGCGCGCACCGCCTCGCGCGGCGCGAGTTGTTCCAGCCGCAGCTCGGCCTCGGCGCGGCGGATGTCGGCGTAGGCCGCTTCCATCACCGCGGTGAACAGCCGGTCCTTGTCGCCGAAGTAGTAATAGAGCATCCGCTTGTTCGCGCCGGACTCGGCGGCGATGCGGTCCACGCGCGCGCCGCCCAGGCCGTGGCGCGCGAACTCGGCGGTGGCCGCGGCGAGGATGCGGGCGCGGGTGCGTTCCGGATCCCGCGTGACCGGCGGGGTATCCGGCGGCACGGCAAAAGCTTCGGGGGTGGCTGCACGGGTGGCCATGGCAGCCGGCATTGTAACTGTCTGGTTAGTTACCGGGCAAGGCAAAAATAAGACAATAAAAACAGCCACTTGACCGAAAAACGGCGGAAATCAGGCCTTGCGGTGCTCGCCGACGCGCACGATCTTCATGGTGTTGGTGCCGCCCGGGGTGCCGATCGGCTCGCCGATGGTGAGCACGATGATGTCGTCCTGCTCGACCACGCCGTTGTCCACCAGCACCTGCTCGGCCTGGCGCAGCAGTTCCTCGCGGTCATGGCCGGTGTACTTGACCATCAGCGGGTAGGTGTCGCGCAGCAGCGCGCAGCGGTAGCGCGTTGACGCCTGGGTGGTGAGCGCATAGATCGGCACGCCGCAGTTCAGGCGCGACATCCACAGCGCGGTGGAACCGGACTCGGTCAGCGCGGCGATCGCCTTCACCTTGAGGTGGAAGGCGGTGAACAGCGCCCCCATGGCGATCGACTGGTCCACGCGCTCGAACACCCGGTCGAGGAACTCGCGGTCCAGCGACAGCGGCGCGGATTTCTCGGCCTCGATGCACACCCGGCTCATGGCCATGATGGTTTCCACCGGGTACCTGCCCGAGGCGGTCTCGGCCGAGAGCATCACCGCGTCGGTGCCGTCGAGCACCGCGTTGGCCACGTCCGACACCTCGGCGCGGGTCGGGATCGGGCTGGAGACCATGGACTCCATCATCTGCGTGGCGGTGATGGTGATCTTGTTCAGCTCGCGCGCGAGCCGGATCATGCGCTTCTGCAGCGCCGGCACCGAGGCGTCGCCCACTTCCACGGCCAGGTCGCCGCGCGCCACCATGATGCCCTCGCAGGCGGACATGATGTCCTCCAGCGCGCCCGGCTCCACCGCCTCGGCGCGCTCGATCTTGGCGATCAGCAGCGCCCGCCCGCCGGCCGCCTGCAGCAGGTTGCGCGCCATGTACATGTCGGCGCCGGTCTTGGGAAAGGACACCGCGAGGTAGTCGACGTTCAGCTTCGCCGCGAGCTTGACGTCCTCCATGTCCTTGGCGGTGAGCGCCGGCGCGGTCAGGCCGCCGCCGACGCGGTTGATCCCCTTGTTGTTGGACAGCACGCCGCCGTGGCGCACCTTGCAGTGCACGCGGCTGCCCTCGACCCGCTCGACTTCCATCGCGATGCGCCCGTCGTCCAGCAGCAGCATGTCGCCGCGCTTCACGTCGCGCGGCAGTTCCTTGTAGTCCAGGCCCACGCCGTCGATGTCGCCGAGTTCGCGCTCGGCATCGAGCACGAAGCTCGCGTCCGGTTCGAGGTCGACCTTGCCCTCGCGGAACTTGCCGACGCGGATCTTCGGGCCCTGCAGGTCCCCGAGGATGGCCACGGTCCGCCCCGTGGCGCGCGAGGCCTCGCGCACCATCTCGACCCGCTTGGCGTGGTCCTCGGCCGTGCCGTGGGAGAAATTGAGGCGCACCACGTCGACGCCGGCGCGGAACATGCGCTCCAGCACGGCGGGGTCGCTGGAGGCCGGGCCCAGCGTGGCGACGATCTTGGTGGCGCGTTGTGGCAGTGCGATCTTGTAGGGCATGGCCGCAGTATGACTCAGCGCCCCGGGAGTCGTGCATTGCAACGCGTCATGGCGCGCTGCAATGCTGCCTACGTGGCGAAGGGACTTTATACGAGCGCGCCACTTATTTCGCGGCGCGAGGGCCCTACGAGCGCGCCACTTACGCGGCGCGCTGTTCCAGCACCGCGATCGCCGGCAGCTCACGGCCCTCGAGGAACTCGAGGAAGGCGCCGCCGCCGGTGGAGATGTAGCCGACGTCCTTCTCGATGCCGTACTTGCTGATCGCGGCCAGCGTGTCGCCGCCGCCGGCGATGGAAAAAGCCTTGGACGCGGCGATGGCCTGCGCGAGCGCCTTGGTGCCGCCGCCGAACTGGTCGAACTCGAACACGCCCACCGGGCCGTTCCAGACGATGGTGCCGGCCGAGGCGATCAGGCCCGACAGCGCGCGCGCGCTGTCCGGGCCGATGTCCAGGATCAGGTCGTCGGCTTCCACCGCCGACACCGGTTTGGTCACCGCCTTGGCATCGGCCGAAAAGGACTTGGCGCAGACCACGTCGGTGGGCAGGGGCACCTGGCCGCCCTTGGCGCGGATCGCCGCCATCACCCGCTTCGCCTCGGCCAGCAGGTCGGGTTCGGCCAGCGACTTGCCGATCGCATGGCCCTCGGCCAGCAGGAAGGTGTTGGCGATGCCGCCGCCGACGATCAGGTGGTCCACCTTGGCCGCGAGCGACTCGAGGATGGTGAGCTTGGTCGAGACCTTGGACCCGGCGACGATGGCGACCATCGGCCGCGCCGGCTTGCCCAGCGCGCGCGACAGCGCATCGATCTCCGCGCCCATCAGCGGGCCGGCGCAGGCCACAGCCGCGTACTTCGCCATGCCGTGCGTGGTGGCCTCGGCGCGGTGCGCGGCGCCGAAGGCGTCGTTCACGTAGATGTCGCACAGCGCCGCCAGCTTGCGCGACAGGGCCTCGTCGTTCTTCTTCTCGCCCTTGTTGCAGCGGCAGTTCTCCAGCAGCACCAGCTCGCCCGGCTTGACGGTCACGCCGTCCACCCAGTTGGCCAGCAGCGGCACCGGACGGCCGAGCAGCTCGGCCAGGCGCGCGGCCACCGGCGCGAGCGTGTCATCCGGCCCGACGGTGCCCTCTGTGGGGCGGCCGAGGTGCGAGGTGACCATGACCGCGGCGCCCGCGTCCAGCGCCAGCCGGATGGCCGGCAGCGAGGCGCGGATGCGGGTGTCATCGGTGATGCGTCCCGCGTCGTCCTGCGGAACGTTGAGGTCGGAGCGGATGAACACCCGCTTGCCGGCCAGCTGGAGGTCCGACAGCTTCAGTACGTGCATGTGGGAATCGCGCTGCGCTTACTTGGCAGCCATCAGCGCGACGGTGGTGTCGAGCATCCGGTTGGAGAAGCCCCACTCGTTGTCGTACCAGGAACCGACCTTGACCAGCGTGCCCTCGGCGACCTTGGTCAGCGTCGCGTCGAAGGTGGACGAGGCCGGGTCGTGGTTGAAGTCGGAGGACACCAGCGGATCGGTGTTGTAGTTCAGGATGCCCTTCAACTCGCCCTCGGAGGCGGCCTTCATGATCGCGTTCACCTCGTCCACCGTGGTGGCGCGCTTGGCGGTGAAGGTCAGGTCGACGATGGACACGTTGATGGTGGGCACGCGGATGGCGTAGCCGTCGAGCTTGCCGTTCAGCTCCGGCAGCACCAGGCCGACCGCGGCGGCGGCGCCGGTCTTGGTCGGGATCATGTTCATGCTGGCCGAGCGCGCGCGGCGCAGGTCCTCGTGGAACACGTCGGTCAGCACCTGGTCGTTGGTGTAGGCGTGCACCGTGGTCATCAGGCCGGCGACCACGCCGATCTTCTCGTGCAGCGGCTTGACCAGCGGGGCCAGGCAGTTGGTGGTGCAGGAGGCGTTGGAGATCACGGTGTGCGAGGCGCGCAGCACGCCCTGGTTCACGCCGTACACCACGGTGGCGTCCACGTCCTTGCCGCCCGGGGCGGAGATGATCACCTTCTTCGCGCCGGCGGCGATGTGCGCCGAGGCCTTTTCCTTGGTGGTGAAAAAGCCGGTGCACTCCAGCACCACGTCCA
>CAIVVS010000069.1 GCA_903909415.1 uncultured Pseudomonadota bacterium
ATGCGCGCTGGTGCTGCTGCCGAAGCCGGCGCCGACCAGGGTGTCGCGCCAGTCGACCTTCGCCACCGCGATGGCGGCGCGCAGCTCGATGAGCGAACCCCGGCTGAGCTTGAGCAGCGCCGCGCGGATGCGCTCCACCTCGTCCTCGGCCAGGGTCTCGCCGAAGGGCAGGCCGCGGCCGGCATCAGTTTCCAGCAGGACTGCCGCTTCCGCGTGGTCCGCCGCGGCGAACATCGCGCGCAGGCGCTCGAGCAGGCGCGGCGTGAGCGTCATCCCCCTGCCTTACCGCGCGACCCAGCCGCCGCAGACCGGGAACACCTGGCCCACGAAACAGTCGGCGTTCCGGCTGCACAGGTAGGCCGCGAACTCGGCGTCCTCGCGCGCCGACACCAGCCGGCCCAGCGGTACCTCGCGCCTGAGCCGCTCCTGGAAGCGCGGGTTGGCCTGCACCTCGGGCGGGAAGTAGGTCGGGTTGTCCACGAAGGTCTGCGCGATCGCATTGACCTGCACGTTGTGCGCGGCGGCCTCGATGCCGACGGCCTGCACGTAGGCGAGCTGCGCGCCGCGCGCGGCGCTGTAGGTGGAGGTGCGGCGCTGGCCGCGCAGCGCCGAGGCGCTGCCCATCACCAGCACCTTGCCGGCGCGCCGCGCCATCATCTGCGGCAGCACCGCGCGCACCAGCCGCGGCAGCGGATGCACCAGCGCGGCGAACACCGCGTCCCACTCGGCGTCGGCCACCTCGCTAGCCAGCGTGGTCGGCGCCTCGATCGACAGGTTGGCCACCAGCACGTCGATGTGGCCGGTGTCCGCGATGAGCTTCGCGGGGGCCTGCGGGTCGGCGAGCGACCCGGCGGACCGGACGACATCGGCGCCGTGGCCGGCCAGCACCTCGCACAGCACCGGGCCCATGAAAGCGTCGGCCTGCGTGACCAGCACGCGCTTGCCCGAGAGCAGGAGGTGTTCCGGCATCGCGACTCCCCGTTGGGGCCCCTCGGGGCCATGGTGCCTGCGCGGGCATTCTAGCGCCCGGCGCGCCGTCGGAATCGGGAACGGAATCAGGTAATCTCGGACGCGTCGCGGCAGTACCATTCGCCGCCACAACCACCCACCACCCGACCACGGCAGGAGCCAGCATGAAGCCTTATCGCGTCGCGCTCATCCAGCAGGAAACGCGCGTCATCGTCGACATGAGCAAGCGCGACGAAATCATCGACGCGAACCTCAGCCGCATCTTCGAGCTGATCGACTGGACCTTCCTGCGCCTGGGCGGGGTGAAGCTGGCGATGTTCTCCGAGTACGGGATCATCGGCCAGTACCGGCCGCGCTCGGTGGACGAGTGGCTCAGCATCGCCGAGACCATCCCCGGCCCGGTCACCGACCGCATCGGCGCCAAGGCCAAGTCGCTGGGGATGTACATCTCCGGCAACATCTTCGAGCGCGACCCGGAGTGGCCCGGGCGGCTGTTCAACACCAGCTTCATCATCAGCCCCGAGGGCAAGGTCATCCTCAAGTACCGCAAGCACAACGGGCCGAACAACCTCAACACCATCTACACGGGACCGGGCGACATCCGCACCGAGTACATCAAGAAATACGGCGAGGACGCGCTGTTCCCGGTGGTGGACACCGAACTCGGGCGGCTCGCCTGCATGTCCTGCACCGACGTGGTGTTCCCGGAGATGGCGCGCGCCTTCGGCCTGAAGGGCGCGGAAGTCATCCTGCACCCCACCGCCGAGCCGTACGCGCCCGACCACGAGGCCTGGGACGCGCTGCGCCAGGCGCGCGCCTACGAGAACATGTGCTACTTCCTGTCGTGCAACGCCGGCGCCTTCATCGGCTCCAACCGGCCCCGCATGGGCTACCGCGGCAAGACCATGATCGTCTCGCCGATGGGCCGCATCGACAGCATCGCCGACGCCCCGGGCGAGGCAGTGGTCACCGGCACGCTGGACATCGAGGGCCTGCGCAACGAGCGCACCCGCAAGCCCGACGCCGGCCACGTGTTCAACTCGCTGGTGGAACTGCGCGGGGAGATGTTCGCGCCCATGTACGCCAATGCCGGGCGCTGGCCGAACGACGCCTGGGCCGGCAAGCTGCTGCAGAACACCACCGAGACCCGCGCCGTCGCCACCGGCATCATCGACAAGCTCATCGCCGACGGCAAGATGCTGCCGCCGGCGAAGTGACACGAATAAGGTGACACGGAAACAAGCCATGGCCAACCAATACCCCTCGCACTACGACTTCGTCCCCATCGTCGACCGGCTGCCGCTGCGCTGGCCGAACGGCGCGCGCATCGCGATGCTGGTCACCATGAACATCGAGTACTGGGAGCAGGACCGGCCCGGGCAGAAGGAGCCGCTGTTCACCGGCGGCCCGATGACCATCCCGCACGCGCTGCCCGGCGACGTCTGGGACACGGTGAACTGGACATGGCGCGAGTACGGCCAGCGCGTGGGCGTGTGGCGCGCGTTCGAGCTGTGCGACAAGCTGGGTGTGCCGCTGTCCTGCACGGTCAACGGCCTGACGCTGCAGGAGCGCCGCCGCATCGTGGACGCGGTCAAGGAGCGCGGCTGGGAACTGGTGCCGCACAACTGGGCGCAGAACGACATCCTCACCTACTACGCGGGCCAGCCGGAGAAGGAGCGCGAGGTGATCGCGCGCACCCTGGGCGAATACGAGCGCGTGGTGGGCAAGCCGGCCAAGGCCTGGCTGTCCTCGGCGCTGCGCAGCAGCCGGCACACGCCGGGCTTCCTGCGCGAGATGGGCGTGATCGCGATGTGCGACTACCTGAACGACGACCAGCCCTACCTCATCCACACCCAGGGTGAACCCATCGTCTGCGTGCCCTACCAGAACGACATCAACGACTTCAACATGTTCGCGCGCGGCGGCATGACCCCGGCGCTGGGCGTGGAGACGCTCAAGGCCTGCTTCGACCAGATGTACGAGGAAGGCGCGCAGAGCGGGCGCATCATGAACTTCGGCCTGCACCCGCACGTGATCGGCCAGCCGCACCGCATCGGCGCGCTGCGCGAGTTCCTGCAGTACGTGCAGTCGCACAAGGACGTGTGGTTCCCGACGCGCGAGGAGATCGCCACCTGGTACCTCGCCAACCACGCCTCGCACATCCCGCCCAAGGCGCCATGAGTCCCGCCATGGAAAGCCACGTCCGGGAACGGTTCAAGGGCAAGCTCGCCTTCGTCACCGGCGCGGCCGGCGGCATCGGCTCGGAGGTCGCGCGCCGGCTGCTGGCCGAGGGCGCGACGGTGCATGTGGCGGACATGGCGCCGGTGCCCGCGCAGGCCAACCCGGCCTGGGTGCCGGTGAAACTGGACGTGACCTCGGAGGACAGCTGGGCCGCCGCGATGGCGGGACTGCACGGCAAGCTCGACGTGCTGGTGAACTGCGCCGGCATCATCCGCGGCATGACCATCGCCAGTGCCGACCTCGCCACCTGGAACACGGTGCTCGCGGTCAACGCCACCGGCACCATGCTGGGCTGCCGGCACGGCCTGATCGCGATGGGCCAGGGCGGCGCCATCGTGAACATCTCCTCCGGCATGGCGCGCCGGCCGCAGGCCATACAGCTCGCCTACGGGGCCAGCAAGGCGGCGGTGGAGTACATCACCAAGGCCACCGCGCTGCATTGCGGGCAGGCCGGCAACGGCGTGCGCGTGAACTGCGTGCAGCCCGGCGCGATCGACTCGGTGATGCTGAGCAATGCGCGCCCCGCCGCGCTCCCCGAGGCCGACTACACGCGCAACATCCTTGCCCGCCACCCCATCGGCCGGCTCGGCACCTACGAGGACATCGCCCGCGCGGTGCTGTTCCTCGCCAGCGACGAATCGTCCTTCACCACCGGGACGGTGTTCTCCGTCGACGGCGGCATGTCCATTTAACGAAACGCATCCCAGGGAGATCCGATGAGCCACGCACCGACGCGCACCACCCGCCTTGCCGCCTGCCTCGCCTCCATAGCCGCCGTCACCGCCATGGGCGCCGCACCGGCGCTGGCCCAGCAGTACCCCGCCAAGCCGGTGCGCATCATCGTCGGCGTGCCCCCGGGCGGCTTCACCGACAGCGTGGCGCGCCTGGTCGCGCCGCGCATCGCCGAGGCCACCGGCCAGGCCTTCACGGTGGAGAACCGCACCGGCGCGAGCGGGATCATCGCCATCGAGACCGCGATGAAGGCGCCGAACGACGGCTACACCCTGCTGGTCGCGACCAATGCCGAGATGGCGGTGAACCCGCACGTGCTGGCCAAGGTGCCCTACGACCCGTTCCGCGACTTCGTGCCCATCGTGCCCATGGCCTATGGCGCGCTGGTGATCGCCGCCAACGGCAACGCCGGCATGAGCACGCTGGACGAGATGGTTGCGCAGGCCAAGGCCCGGCCGGGCGCGCTGTCCTACGCCACCGCCGGCAACGCCACGGTGAACCACCTCGCCGGCGAGTGGCTGAACAGCCTCGCCAAGGTGAACATCGTGCACGTGCCCTACAAGGGCGGCGGGCCGGCCGCATCCGACGTGGTGGGCGGGCAGATCCCGCTGGGCGTGCTCGCCGCCGCCGCCGCGATGCCGCACCTGAAGACCGGGCGCATCAAGGTGCTGGCCGTGACCAGCGCCAAGCGCCTGTCCTTCGCGCCCACGCTGCCCACGGTGGCCGAGTCCGGCTACCCCGGCTACGAGGTCACGCTGTGGGCCGCCTTCTTCGGCCAGCCGGGCTTCCCGCGCGAGGCGGTGGCGCGCATCAACGCCGAGTCCAACCGCGCGCTGCAGGTGCCCGAGGTCCGGGAGCGGCTGGGCAACATCGCCGCCGAGGTGCTGGGCGGCACGCCCGAGGACCTGAGCGCCATGATCCGCGCCGACTTCGACCGCTACGGCCGCGTGGCGCGCGACAACAAGATCAAGGCGGAGTAAGCAGGTGCGCCTGGGCGCGCTGCTCGCGGGAGCGGTCCTCGCCGCGACGGCCGCTTTCACCGCCGGGAGTGCGCTCGCGCAGGCCTACCCGGCGCGCGCGCTGCGCATGGTCATCCCCTTCCCGGCCGGCGGCAGCGCCGACCTGGCCGGTCGGGTGGTGGCGCAGCGTCTCGGTGAATCGCTGGGGCAGCCGGTGGTGGTGGAGAACCGCGTCGGCGCCAACGGCGCGATCGGCGCGGAAGCGGTCGCGCGCGCGCCCAAGGACGGCTACACGGTGCTGCTGGGGTCCAACGCCAACATCACCATCAACCCGCACGTCTACGGCAGCGCCAGCTTCGACCCGGTGAAGGAACTGGTGCCGGTGGCGATGCTGTCGGTGAGCCCGCTGATGCTGTTCGTGAACCCGGCCGTGATCCCGGCGGCGAACGTGCGCGAGTTGGTGGAGTACGTGAAGGCGCGCCCCGGCAAGGTGGATTACGCCTCGGCGGGCAGCGGCTCGCAGGGCCACCTCGCGGCGGAGTTCCTCGCGCAGAGCGCCGGCCTGTCCATGGTGCACGTGCCCTACAAGGGCGGCACGCCGGCGGTGAACGACGTGCTGGCCGGGCGCATCGGCATGAGCTTCGCCGCCGCGACCACGGTGCTGCCGCATGTGCGCGCCGGCAAGCTGCGCGGCCTGGCCACCACCGGCCAGACGCGGCCGTCTTTCGCCGGCGACTTGCCCACCATGATCGAGGCGGGCATCCCGGGCTTCGACGTGGTGGTGTGGAACGCGCTGTTCCTGCCCACCGGCACGCCGGATCCGATCGTTCAGCGCCTGCACGCCGAGTCCACGCGGATCGCCAGCATGCAGGCGGTGAAGGACCTGCTGGCGGCGCAGGGCTCGGAGTCCTGGACCATGCCGCATCCCGCGCTGCTGAAGCTGGTGGCAGCGGAGAACGAGCGCTGGGGCGCGGTGGTGAAGCGGGCGGGGATCAAGCCCGACTGATGCCGCAGAGTTCGGTGCCGGGTTGCGCGCGCGTGGTTCCCACATGCGCGAGGCTGCTCGTGTACACCGCATTCCGGACAACAGCGCTGCGGACGCACGCCAGACCGTTGCAGGCAGGCACCACGTCGTATGTCGCGCTGCACACCTCACCGCTCAGCATAGCCACGAGGCCGGTGGAACGCTTGTTGGGCACCGCCACCTCCAGGATCTCGCCGGCTTTCGTGTGCCAAAGCTTCTCTCCGGGGTTCATCTAGTACTGCACCCGGACGACTGTCGCAGGCATCAAGGATGCATCGCGTCGGCACGCGGGATACGGGGCCATTGGAAGCACCGGGAAAGTCGCGCGGTGCGTGCCCACAGGGGCGCCTCACCTCGAAGCGACCACGCCCCCGTAATCGTGCGTTCCAGCCGTCACGGCCACGGATTGCAATGAAATCTGTCAGGCAGAGGTAGATCGCGGGAAACGGGTCGCATCCAGCGCCCACACCCAATCCGGCCGCCAGATGGCCGTACGGCACAGCGGCAACCCGTTGCGGGCAGGTACGCCGCGCCGCATGCCGACTGCTCCGGAGCCCTGCTCGGAATGGACGTTCCCGACGCGCGGGGACAACGTTTGCCCCCCCGCAGGGCCCCTTCCCACCATGTAAGCAAGTCTCGCTTTAATTATTTTTGTCGTTTTCGCCATTTTCGTCATCTATGCGTCAGCAATTGCCATTTCTACGACAGCCAAAAACCCGTATAGGAGGAATGGTTTTCATTAACAAATTGATTTAGCTGCATAAAAGCAACTTCGAGGTATGGCACGCGATTCGCATTTATATGCCCGATGAAATCTTTCTTACTCCGTTCGCAATCCGAAAATCAACGTCAGGAGACACAAATGGACAGGTTTTTTGGGCAAATTCCTAACCGTTGGCGACCTGCCGGCCGCGCCGGCCAGGGCGACCAGCCGGCAATCTGGCCATTAATCCGCAAGTTGCCCGGGCAATTCGCCATGACACTGGCCGTTGGCGCCAGCCTGATGTTCGGTACAGCTCATGCCGCATCCACTGCTGCCCCGATTTCCGGTGAAATCCAGCACCTGTCGCTGACCACCCCCGGTGACTACTGGTCGGGCGGCACCATCGTCGTCGGCGGCCAGTCGATCATCATCCCGCGCAACCTGCTGGTGGACCTGCCGGCGAACCGGCTGACGCTGTGGCAACTGGTCGACCAGGCGCCTGCGGCTTGCAAGGCGCTGGGTCAGACCGGCCTGGCCAAGTCCGATACCTGCAACACCAGCGGCAAGGGCGGTTTTGCGTTCGTTGCCGCCAACCGCACGCGCAACGGCAACGTCATCGCCGGGGACCTGTTCCTGGAAAAGGGGCGCGAGGGCCTGTCGGGGGTGGTGACCTACATCAACCACGACGAAGGCTACCTGCGCATCAACGGCACACCGGCCAATCCCGCCACGCCAACGGTGGACCCGGGCACCGGCCTGCTCGCGCGGATGAACGACCCAAGTTCGCGCCACACGATACAAGCGGGCCGCGGCTGCGCGACCGGCTCCGAGAACTGCAGTCCCGATCCGCGGTTCGGCAACGATGCCGACAACTACACCAACGCATCAGTCACCGGCTATCCGATGTGCATCCCCAGCCGCGTGGCACGGACCTGGGCCGGCCTCCCTGCGCAGGGTGCGGGTGCCGATGCTTCCCCGGCAGTGACGGGAGGCACGGCACGCGCGAACGCGCTGAACCCGGCCAATGGCGATGCCCTGTGTCCGCAGACCAATCGTCCGGCATTGCCCAATACCCCGGTGGCCGACTCCCGGCGCATGGCGCCAATCAAGGTTGGCGATCCGATCAAGCTGGAGGGGAGCTACGAAGTGGTAAACGGCACGCGCTTCCTGTCCTTCCATACTTCGACCACGCTGGTGGCGATTGCCACCAGCCCCGCCCTCACCCAGCCCGACTACCTGGCGCCGGATGAGATCGAGCTCGATGCCCCGGGCTTCAACAACCTGCGCATCCGCGGCCTGTTCATCGGTTATTCCACGCTGCCGCCCGACGTGCTGTTCTGGACCGTGCACTACGATCCAGAGCAGAACCAACCCCATGAAAAGCCGCTTGGCACGACGAAGGGCTGCGATACCGTGACCAGGATCGGCAACGATTGCGGCATCGCCAACGGCCTGGTCACCGGGGTCGGCAACAACATCTGGAAGCTGCGCTACAACCTCGATTTCCTGTCAGGTGCACGCGAACGCGAGAACCCCTGCATCCACCTGCGAGCCGATGCGCGATTGGGCAATGGCTTCTGCCCGAACAACCAGAGCGCGCTGGCGGTGTCACTGAACGACATATTCGGCGTGCTGAGCCCGCTGCCGCGTGAAATCATCATGCGCACCGGGCATCTGCTCGCCGCGCGCGCGGCGGGCTACGAGCCGGTGACCGTGGACATCCGCGGCAACAAGGCCACCAATGGTGAATACCTGTTCCCGATCGCCAATGGCATCCTGGGCATGGGCGGACTCGGCGGCATCGGCATGCCGGAGATGGCCGAAGTCGACCTGACCAAGACTGCGCTGCCGTTCTTCTTCACCTCGATGCCGTGGACCCTGGACCGGCGGCTGAGCCCCGGCGGTTGCAAGGACGGTTGTGAGACCACGCCGCAGCCGCTCGACCCCTATCCCTTCGAAGGGCTTGATCCGCGCACCCAGGCTCGCAACATCCCTGTCGGCACTTACAACGACCCGAAGTTCACCGCCGCGCCGCTGAGCGACGTGCGCAATCGGATCCTGTCCTACATGACGCGCATCGGCACCGCTGAACCCGCCGTGTATGACTTCAACGGTGATGCCAGCGTACTGGCCTGGCCGCCCGCCGATCCGGACGCACGCGAGATTCGCGAGACACCGCATATCGCCTACTGCGCGAAAGGTACCGCCGCGGGCAATACCAGCTGCATGCAACCGGTGGCGCCGCCCGCATGCGCAGCGCCGCTGGTGCTGCAGAACGGTTCCTGCGTACAGGCGCTGATAACCGTGGCCGCCGAGCCGCCGCCTGCGCCGCCGACTGTTACCACGCCCGTCACGCCACCCGTGACGCCGCCGGTGACCCCGCCCGTGACGCCCGCAGTGGATGTGGTCACCATTGAACGCGTGGTGTGGGTGCCGATCGGTGGTCGCCGCGGCCTGCGGGTGATCGCCAAATCGTCTCAGCCAGCCGGACCGGTTCCGAACCTGTTTGTCACCGCTTTCGACGGCGCCAATGTGCTGATTCCGCAGACCGCGATGGTCCGCTCCGTCGTGCCCATCGCCACGGATGTCGGCGCGGTGCAGTGCTCGGTGGCCGATCCTTGCTGGCAGTTGCCGGTGAACATCAACGGAGAGGCGTTGATCCGTACGCCGCGCAACGTCAAGCCCAGCTCGGTGGTGGTTCAGTCGAGCAAGGGTGGCACGGCAACGCAGTTGCCCACCAACAACCAATCGTTCTGAGCGGGAGCCCGACAGCATGAAACCGCTTGTCGCCTCCCCGAACGTCCATAACTTGCAAGGAATAAAAATGGTTTCCGAATCGAACTTCCGGAGGAGCCTGGCGCGCCGCGCCGCAGCCTCACTGGTCCTGATGTTCGCGACCGGATTCGCGCTGAACCCCATCGCGACCCAGGCCGCCACATCGGTGCAGATCAGTGGCGAGATCTCGCGCATTACCCTGAACGAACCTGCGAACTACTGGTCAGGCGGCACGATGGTCATCAGCGGGCAGTATGTGACCATCCCGCGCAATCTACTGATCGACCTGCCGGCGAACCGGCTGACGCTGTGGCAGCTGTTCGACCAGGCACCCGCGGCCTGCAAGGCCCTCGGCGAGAGCGGGCTGACCAGCACCGACCGCTGCAACACCTCGGGCACCGGCGCCTACGCCAGCATTTCCGCCAACCGCACCAACGGCGGCAACATCATCGCCGGTGACATGCTGCTCGACAAGGGACAGGAGGTTGTCACTGGCGCGGTGACCTACATCAATCATGATGAGGGATACCTGCGCATCAACGGCATTGCCGGCGATCCGAACACCGGCATGCTGGCACGGATGAACGATCCCACTTCGCGTCACACCGTGCAGCGGGGCCTGGGCTGCACGGCCAGCAGTCCCAATTGCAGTGCCGACCCGCGATTCACCAATGACCCCGACAACTACACCAACACCGCGGTGACCGGCTTTCCGATGTGCATCCCCAGCCGGGTTGCGAGGCCGTTCGTCGGTCTGGAGGCGCAGGGGAACGGGGCGGCAGATCCTAACTTCTCGCCTGCAGTGCCGGCACAAGTCGCCCAATCGAGCGTCACTGACCCCGCGCGCGGCGACGTGCTCTGCCCCGACAGCAACCGTCCGGCAACGCCCAGCGGAATGGTAAATGATTCGCGCTTCATGGCGCCGATCCGCGTCGGGGACGAGATCAAGCTGGAAGGCAACTTCGAGACCGTCAACGGCGTGCGCTTCCTGTCCTTCCACAGCTCGGTCACGGAGATTGCGCTGGAGACGCGGCGAAACCTCAGCCAGCCGGATTACGTGATGCCGGAAGAAGTGGAGCAGGACGCGCCAGGCTACGAGAACCTTCGCGCCCGCACGTTGCTTATCGGCTTCTCGACGCTGCGCCCCGATGTACTGCTGTGGACCCTGCACTATGATCCGGTGACCAACAGCCGCGTCGAGAAGCCCTGGGCTTCGGTGCGTGCCTGCGATCTGGTCGGGGGTTTGGGCAGTTGCAGCGCCAATGGCCTGGTGCCCGGCGTCGGCGGCCATATCTGGAAGATTCGCTACAACGTCCAGTTTGACGTCGGCGCGCAGAAGCCCGAAGACAATCCCTGCAGCAATCTGCGTTCCGAGCCGCGTTTCGGCAGCGGCTTTTGCCCGGTGAACCAGAATACGCCCGACGGTTCGATTGCCGAACAACTGGCGATTGTCAGCCCGATGCCGCGCGAAATCATTGCGCGTACCGGACACCGGTTGGCAGCGCTGGAGGCCGGCATCACCCCGACCACGGTGGACATAAAGGGCGCGCTCGCGACCAATGGCGAGTATCTGGTGCCGCTGGGCGCCAATCTCGGCGGCATCGGCTTTCCGGAATGGCAGGAGTTCGACCTCACCAAGATGGCCTGGCCGTTCCAGTTCACCGGTCTGCCGTGGACGCTGGACCGTCGATTGAGCCCCGGCGGTTGCAGGGATGGAATCTGCGAGCCCAATCCGCAGCCGCTCGATCCCTATCCCTTCGAGGGCGTCGACCCCCGCCTGCAGGCGCGCACGCTCCCGACCGGGCCGTACAACGATCCACGTTTCACGGCGGCGCCGCTGACCGACGCGCGCAACCGCATCCTGTCCTACGTCACGCCTGTGGGTGATACCGTTGACTTCAATGGCAACGCGAGCGTGCTGGCCTGGCCTCCGATCGATCCGCCGACCTTCGCGGTGGCGGTGACGCCGGCCGAGGTGTTCTGCGCATCGAGCACCGGCAATTGCACGACGACGGTGGCGCCGCCCGGGTGCGCCGCGCCGCTGGTGTTGCGCAATGGCGCCTGCATGCCGGCAGAACTGCTGGCACCGCCGCCCGCGCCGCGCAATCCGCCGGTGGTGCCGGTGGTGACGCCGGTGATTGCACCGCCCCCGCCGCCGGTGGTGACGCCGGTGGCGACAGCCGATACCGTGACCGTCGAGGGTGTGACCTGGACGACGTTTGGCGGTAACCGCGGGCTCATGGTGGTGGCCAAAACCTCGCAGCCGAGCGGGCCCGTTCCCTCACTCTTTGTGACCGGTTTCAACAACCAAAACATCATCCTGCCGCAGACCGCGATGCGCCGTGTAACAGTACCGATTGACCTGCTTCTGGAGGCGAATGATGCACGTGCTCGTCCCCGCGTCATCGGTACCGTCCAGTGTTCAGTGGCCAGTCCCTGTTGGCAGTTACCCGTGACCCGCATTCCCGGGGATGCCGCGCGGATCAAGCCGACCTCGGTAGTGGTGCAGTCGAGCAAAGGCGGAACGGCCACCCGGGTGGCGACGAATGGTGCCAGTTTCTAGTGCAGGTAACGTGACTGCGGCCTGGTTTCGGTTGGGAACCAGGGCCCCAATGCCCCCGTTAGGTCTCCGGGCCGCAGC